>CALEMV010000364.1 GCA_937910655.1 uncultured Solobacterium sp. | reverse complement strand
TATATCAGCATTGTAGAAGATATTATTGAAACTAAAATGTGTACAATAGCTAGGACTATAACTAGGTATGTACCAGGCTTCTTAAATGCCATATTAACAACCTCAATAAAACCTTGGTCTACATTTCTAAAATTTAAATCACCAATAAAGTATGCTATTAATATCATTACAAGGACTACCACAAATACTGATAATAAATTAAATATTAAAATAGCTATGGCCTTTGACCAAATAATATTATGGGTAGATGTAGGTATTGTAAACATTAGATAGCCCTCATCCCCTAATAGGGAGCGGTTAAACCTAGTAATTGTAAATACCAAAAGACCAACACTAAGCGCTATCATGCCAAACATGCACAGTAGGCCAGAGCTGAAACCTAAAACCTCAAGAGCATCACTGGATGTCTTTATAGTACTAATAAAGGTAATTGAAGCAGCTATTATAATTGCATACAAGACAAAAAAGAACTTGTATATTGACTTTAACTCATATTTTACTAACTTTCTTAACATCTAAATTCCTCCCTAAAAATAGCATCTATAGACTTGCCATACTTTTCTCTCAAGGCCTCTGTTTCCTCGTGTAGTACAACACTACCGTCATTTACAAAGATAACCTCATCACATATTGTCTCAATGTCACTGATCAGGTGTGTAACTATCAGAAGACTGCTTTCCTCTGGCAAGTTTGTCAAAATTGTCTTCATAATATACGACCTAGCAGCTGGGTCAACACCACCAATTGGTTCATCTAAGAAATAAACTTTTGCTTCACGACTCATTGCAAGTACAAGTTGTACTTTTTCTTTATTACCCTTTGATAAATTCTTAAGCTTATCTTTTAGTTGAATATGTAACTCATCTAACATCTTTAGTGCTCGGTCATAACGGAAGTCATCATAGAAACTCCTAAACATCTTTAACAGTTCACCGACATTCATCCAATCTAATAAATAATCCGCATCAGGTAGATAAGACACAACTGCCTTAGTTTCAATCCCTGGCTTTTTACCATCGATAAAGATACCGCCCTCTGTTGGGGTTAATAAGCCATTAGCAAGCTTTAACATTGTTGTCTTACCACTACCGTTAGGTCCAAGTAAACCTACGATACGTCCTGACTCTAATGAAAGATCAACGTGGTTTAACGCAACTTTATTACCATATCTCTTTGTTAAACCTTTGCATTCAAACATTACACTCATCATTCTTCTCCTTGCGTATGAATAAAACCAATCATATCTTCTTTGGAATATCCTAGCTTTTTTAGCTTTGCGTAATATTCCGCGGTTAGGCTTTTAGCCTCTTCACCCTTGATACCATCAAGCATGGATTTATCTTCACTAACAAAACGTCCTGCAGTACGTTGTGTATATACAAGCCCTTCTTGTTCAAGTCCTGTCAGTGCTCGTTGCATCGTATTTGGATTAACTCCAGATTCTTCTGCTAATTCACGAACAGATGGTAACTTGGAACCTGCTGGATATACACCCGTCACAATTCTTCGTTTGATAATACTGACTAGTTGTGGATAAATTGCTTGATCACTTCTAAATTCCCAACTCATCATTTCTCCTTCTGTATTACTGTCTTAATACAGTATTATATTAATACAGTAATATACACCTGTCAATAATAATTATTTATTGTTTTTCGATAAATAATTATTGAATTACAGAAATATATATACTATGATACTTCCACAAGGAGGACTTGATTATGGAATCTAGTTCAAAACATATACGTAACAGCATATTACTTACACGCATATTGATATTACTCATTGCGCTTATCGCAATCTATATCATCATCAATAGTGTTTCAATCGCCAAAGAGTTTATTGACAGTCGAAATATCACGTCAATATCTACACAGAATCAAATTATTCTCGCCTGCGGGATTGGCTATATTGGCTTTGTAGTATTACTTCGACTTCTATACATTATCAATCAGCTTCTCGTAAATATCTCTAAAGAAAATGTATTTATTATAGAGAATGTAAATCTATTAAGACATGCAAGTGTTTGTTGCTTGTTAGGAAGTGTACTTGCTTTTATACTTGCAGCGATTTGGTCTAAGCTATTTTACAGTATTGTATTTGCAGCCATCTTCTTTGCTTTGATTATTCGTATTATTCAAAATATTTTCCAACAGGCAATTCGTATGAAGGACGAATTAGACCTAACAATATGAGGTGACTTATGCCTATCAATGTTGATTTAAATGTCATTATGGCAAAACGTCATATCAGTGCTGGTGAACTTGCTGAAAAAATTGATATTACACCAGCAAATCTATCAATTCTAAAAAATGGAAAAGCAAAGGCAATCCGCTTCTCTACGCTGGAAGCGTTATGTAAAACCCTAGATTGCCAACCAGGAGATATACTCAGCTATGAACCAGAATAAACAAACGATGATTGCACCTGATACACTCTTATTCTGTATCGCAATTGCAACTTATATATTTGGATATCTATATGCTTCACTTGTTGTAATCTACTTTGCCTTTGCAAAGTTAGCAGCACTATACATTCTGATCGTAGAAGTTAGCGCAGCTTCCCTTCACAAAGAGCGCACAAAAGAATCTATCCTATGGGCATGTCTACTATTATTTCAAGGTATTCTTCTTGGATTTGATCGTTCTTTTGAATTCGAAAAGGTAGCGATACTACACGCGAATGTCATCTACTATACGTTATGTCGTTTTCAGAAATTATCACTGCCAAATACAAGTGAAACAATCCTATTGGATTTTTTTGAGGGGTGGATCATTCAGCCATTCTCGCATCTATTTGCACGTATCATACATATCATCAAATACCTACGCACATACATTCATTCAAAGCAACTAAAAACAGTAGTATTTAGTTTGGTTATCCTAATTCCACTTGTACTTTTCGCATTAGGACAACTATCCGCAATCGACCAAAACTTTGCAAGCCTAACAACAAGTCTTTTTAGACTTATCTTCCATCCACTCAATTCAATATATTTCTTCCGTATCATTTGGAGTTTACCAGTTGGTGCCTATCTATTTGGACTTATCAGTAGTTGTATTCTGAGTGAGAAACCCTTTATATCCTATGATGGATGTAGAGAGTTCTTCCTAAAGAAAAAAGTGATTCCGCTTATTTCTATTCGTATCACAAATTTGGTATTACTTATACTCTATCTTGTATTCTTTATTTTCCAGTTATCAGAGTTACCTACTGTATTAACTGCACCTAGCGCAGAGAGTTCATGTGTATATGCAGTACGAGGCTTTTGGAATTTCTTCCGTATCATGGGATTAAACATCCTATTAATTTTGGCATTAAACTTCCTGGTCAGAAAAGAAGATACTACAAACACAAAGCTAGAAACATATATATTGTTATTTACAACATTATGTTTCAACTTGCTTGCATGTTTAAAACTAGGCCTGTATTTCTTTACCTACGGCTATACGGAACGTCGAGTGATTGCTTTATGGTTACTGGTTTCAATCTTAATTTCTCTTGTACTGATTATCATTCGTATGCATAAGAAGTTTAATTTAATTCAGTCTATAACTACATCATTTGTAACAAACTACATTATCTTCCTTTACTTACTTCCACTCTTCTATCCAATAGCCTGGTTTTAAAAAAGTGGTCACTTCCCATTTTGAAGTGACCACTTTTTTATTTAATCCAATCAACACTCAGTACAGTATATTCGCCTAAGTCATTAACTGCTTTACGTAATACTGTTTCATCTACTTTAGACTTCATATGAACATGTGCTTTCTTTAAATCAGAATCTACTACTGCGTATACACCTTCTATTGTGTTTAATGCATTTTCAACTTTTGAAGCGCAATGTCCACATGTCATACCATCCACAGTAAGTACTGCTTCAAATGGATAATGTGCAAGATTCTTATCTGTAACCTTCACATTTGCATGACAGCCACAGCCTCCTCCACACGATCCACCGGATGAACAACAACCAGAAGTTCCTCTTTTAATAACAGAGCGAATCGCAAATACAAGTACAACTACTAATACGCCACCTACTACTATTGTTCCCATACTACCTCTTTCTAAATGCAGTTAACCTGCACTATAAGTTTTACCTATTTCTTTTCCTTTTTCACAAAGGTATACAATGCCATAGTGTTCTTTGTTGATATATCCTTCATGTGCTAGTTTGGTTAACATGGCACATACACTTGGTCTAGAAACATTTAATTCTTTTGCCAGTGTTACGCTACGTACGCCTCTACCACTTGGATCTAAGCGAAGTAATGTAACTAAATATTTAATCTTCGCTGCTGTTAATTCGTGTATAGACATTATACATACACCTTTCTAAATAAGGTACAGGTTGCCCTGCACCTTATAGTAAATCATTATTTTTCTTTGTAACCTGGACGAACAAGTCCCCAGATAATCGCTGCAATACATACAATCGCAACAACGAGTCCAATTGGGTGAATATTACCTGTAACTGCAGAACCAACCTGGTAGATAATGAGCGCAATTACGTAAGCTAAACTACACTGATAAGCAATTGCAAACCATGTCCACTTACCATTATTCATCTCACGACGGATAGCACCAATTGCCGCAAAGCATGGAGCACATAGTAAGTTGAATGCTAAGAATGAGTAACCTGCAATCGGGTTATTGTTGAATGCATTTGCCATAGATGTAAAGATCTGCCATCCATTTTCAGCAACTTCACCAGCGCCATAGAGAACACCCATTGTACCTACAACGTTCTCCTTCGCAACTAGTCCAGTAATAGCAGCTACAGCAGCACGCCAATCTCCCCAACCTAAAGGTATGAAGATAAACTTGATTGCATTACCAATGACTGCAAGCATAGATTCAGACTGTTCTACAGCACCAAATCCATTTTCAGTAAAGCCATAGCTTTGCATGAACCATACAAATACAGTCGCAAGTAAGATAATTGTTCCTGCCTTCTTAACGAAGGAAGAACCACGCTCCCACATAGAATGTAAGATATTAGATGGAGTTGGCCAGTGATATGCAGGTAATTCCATTACGAATGGTGCAGGATCACCAGCAAACATCTTTGTCTTCTTTAATGTAATACCTGAAATAACGATAGCCGCAATACCTAAGAAGTAAGCACTTGTCGCTACTAATCCAGACTTCTGGAAGAAAGCACCAGCGATTAAAGCGATAACTGGTAACTTCGCAGAACATGGAATAAATGTTGTAGTCATAACTGTCATACGACGGTCACGCTCATTCTCGATTGTACGTGAAGCCATGACACCAGGAACACCACAACCTGTACCAATTAACATTGGGATAAAACTCTTACCAGATAAGCCAAACTTACGGAATACACGGTCCATAACGAACGCAATACGAGCCATATAACCGCAGCCTTCCAAGAATGCTAGGAAGAAGAATAATACTAACATCTGAGGTAAGAAACCAAGAACTGAGCCTACACCAGCAACAATACCATTTAGGATAAGACTCTGTAACCAATCAGCAACTTCAATAGACTTCAAGAAGTTACCAATGACTGTTGGTAAACCATCTTGCCATGGTCCATATGTAGCAGCTTCAGGTTCTTCTTCTGCTGAATAGATTTCATAATCAGAGTAAGTTACTTCACGAGTTTCCTCTACATCACCTTCATCATTATGAATATCAGCTGAAACAACCAAGTTCTCTAACTGCTCTGGTTTAAGAACTGTAATTTCTGTTTCACCTTCGTCATTTTCGCTAGAAGAGATATAACCCTTTTCAATTGCTTCATCAATGAAGGCTTGGTTTGCTTCTTGGTCCGCTTTATATGCACCAGAATCTTCATCAAATTCTGCACGTCCTAAGCCAAACCAGAACCAACCATCACCGAATAATCCATCGTTTACCCAGTCAGTAGCACCTGTACCAAATGTTTGAATCGATACGAAGTATACAATAAACATAACTACCGCAAAGATAGGTAAACCTAACCAACGGTTTGTAACGATGTTATCAATCTTATCAGAAACACTGAGCTTACCAGCATTCTGCTTTGTATAGATACCATTAAGTGTTTCTGTAATAAATGTGTAACGAGCATTTGTAATGATAGATTCAGCATCATCATCCAAATCCTTCTCTACTGCAGAAACAATTGTCTCAACTTCAGCCATCTTACTTTCATTGAGATTTAATCTTGCAAGTACTTTTTCATCTCTTTCAAATACTTTGATTGCATACCAACGCTTTTGATCAGCAGGTACATCCGTTAATACAGAATCTGAAATCTTAGAAAGAGCTGCTTCAATCTTATCTTCATACTTATGAATTGATGTAGCTGATTTTGCTTCAGCAGCCGCAATCGCAGCTTCTGCTGCTTCCATAATACCTGTTTCTTTTAATGCAGAAATTTCAACAATCTTACAACCTAACTTCTCACTTAAGACAGCGATATCAATCTTATCATCAGCCTTCTTTACAAGGTCCATCATATTTACAGCTACTACAACTGGAACTCCAATTTCAAGTAACTGTGTTGTTAGATATAAGTTACGCTCTAAGTTTGTACCATCTACGATATTTAAAATCGCATCAGGATGTTCACCAATCAAATAGTTACGAGAAACAACTTCCTCTAATGTATATGGTGATAATGAATAAATACCAGGCAAGTCCTCAATAATTACATCTGGATGTTTCTTGAGTTTACCCTCTTTCTTTTCAACCGTTACACCTGGCCAGTTACCTACATACTGGTTAGAACCAGTCAGAGCATTAAATAAGGTCGTTTTACCACTATTTGGATTACCCGCTAAGGCAATCTTCAATCTTTCGTTTGCCATTCTACTTTCTCCTTATCTCTCTATGAATTACTCAACTTCAATCATTGCGGCGTCATCCTTACGGATGGATAATTCATAGCCTCTTACAGTTACTTCAATTGGATCACCTAATGGAGCAACCTTACGAACGTAAACCTCAACTCCCTTTGTGATACCCATGTCCATGATTCTACGCTTCACAGCACCTTCACCATGGAGCTTGACAACCTTTGCAGTACCGCCAATCGCAACTTCCTTTAATGTATTCATTCTGTCCTCCCTATATCATGACTTTCATAGCCATTTCTTTCCCAATCGCAATACGTGTTTCTTTCACGTTTACAATTAGGTTTCCACCGACTTCTGAGACAACTGTGGCAGAGCCACCAACGACAAAACCGAGGTCTGCTAAGTGTTGTTTCACTTCTGCACTTCCCCCGATTTTAACAATTTTATATTCTTGACCGATTACTCCTAAAGCTAATGGTATCATCGTTTGCCTCCTTATATAAATGAACAAAAGTTAGAGGGCTCTAACTAATGTTAGTTTAGACTCACTAACTAACATTGTCAATATTTTCTGGAATCTAAATGATAAATTTTCATTATTTTATATTGTGAAAATTTCACGACATTTTAATTATTATGTCTGAATTCAATAGACAAAAATCTCTAATTATTTATAATACTTTTATGATACTTGGAGGCCCTATGAATAAATATGTAATCGCAACATCCTCTACTGCGGATTTGCCAGCAGAGTACCTAAAAGAACACAATATCCCCTTTATCTCATATACATATACGATTGATGATAAAGTTTATATCGATGATTGCACAGAAGAAAGTCGTAAATTCTTAATGTCTTCCATGCGTGCAGGTAAGCAACCAAATACATCTCAAATCACTGAATATGCATACTACGAATTCTTAAAAGAACTTCTTGAAGCAGGTAATGATGTTCTATTCGTTGATATGACACGCGCATTATCAGCATCTATTAATAACGCAGAGCGTGCAATTCAGACTTTAAGCGAAGAATACCCTGATCGTAAGATTAATCTCTTAGATAGCTATTGCGTTACAGGTGGTCTAGCACTCTTCTTAAAGCAATTAGTAAAACGTCATGAAGAAGGATGGGATTATGATCAACTTGTGGAATGGGGAAATGCACATAAGCTTGAGTACATTCACCGTTTCATGGTAGAAGACCTACAGTGGTTAAGACGTGGCGGAAGATTATCCAACGCATCTGCCCTACTTGGAACAATTCTATCCATCAAACCATTAATCTATATTCCAGATAGTGGAAAGCTTGTTTCCTTTAAGCAAGTACGTGGTAGAAAGAAAGCACTACGTTCATTAATTGAATCCTGTGCAGAAGACATGGCAGACTATACAAAGGATGAAGAAATCGCAATTATCCATGCAGATGCATACGACGATGCAGTTGCATTCCGTAATGACTTGATTGAAACATACCCACAGTTTAAGGATACAAAGATTTCTATCATGCAGTTAGGACCTGTTATTGGAAGTCATGTAGGTCCAGATTTCATGGCTATTACATATCACGGCAAACACAGACTAAATATAGAAAAATAAAAAACTCGGTTAATCCGAGTTTTTATTATTGTGATAAGAAACAAAAATTATAAT
>CALEMV010000363.1 GCA_937910655.1 uncultured Solobacterium sp. | reverse complement strand
GGGCTCGGAGATGTGTATAAGAGACAGATTACAACCGGTATAGAGACAAAACTACAGCGGCTTAGAAATGGCAATGCGGATATTTTGGAAAATAATCATACTGTGATACTTGGGTGGAATGATACAACATTTGCGATACTTGCGGAGATTATGGAGTCAAATTTGAATCGAGAGATACAGACAGTTGTGGTACTTGACGACGCATGTGAAAAGGCAGAAATGGATGATCAAGTGCATGCTTTTATCACTGAAAAAGATAAAGAACGTGAAAGAACCGCAAAAAAGAATCATGAAGTGTTTATTCCTTATGCAAAGCATACACAGGTATTATGTCGTTATGGAACGACAGTACATTCTAGTAATTTAGAAAACTGTAATATTCAAAACTGTAAGTCAATTATTATAAATGAAGATGATGACGATGAAACAATCAAAGTTATTCTTGCATGTAGTGGAATCATCAATGAACTTCGTATGAGTGGTATAAAGGGGAAGAAACTTCCCTATATTACAGCTGTCATTCATGATAAGAAAAATATGAATACTGCAAGACTTGCGGGTGGAAAAGATTTGGAAGTAATCTGTTATCCAGAGTTAATGTCACGTATCATGGCAAACTCTAGTAGAGCTGCAGGATTATCACATGTATTCACTACCTTATTTAACTATGAGGGAAGTGACATCTACTATGTAGATAAGAGTGAAATCAAACTATCTGGTAAAAGAGTGATTGCTTCAGATGGTAGTAAGAAACATATAAATGATTTGACACTCTATGAGTTAAATCAGTATTTAACCAATGCGACTATTATTGGCGGATCACATGGTAAGATCAACAATAAAGTTGAACAGGGACGACTCAATGACAATCGTTGGGAGGGAATGGAATCGTGTCTATTACCAACGATGAAGAGTAAGCTAGTCAAAGATGCAGATCACTTCTATGTATTACAGATGGATGATAATCCGATTGAAGTTACAAAAAATACATGTACCGTTTCTTGCAAAGAGGTCAAAGAGAAAAACTTTAGTCCACACACAAGACCGGATGCGATTATCGGTGTAAGTACCTTATTAATACAAGTATTAAAGGAACTTGAAACATTCTTGCATGAAGATACGCCTGTATACATTCTAGATACGCAAGAGAAATTAGATGCGTATCTAGCAGATGAAGAGATACAGGAGGAAATCCAGAAGATTACAAATGTCTGTCTAGAGTGGATTCCTTTGGATATCGATTGCTATAATAGTCTATACGAATTTATGCGTGTACCAGAACATAGAGAAATTCGTAGCGCAATGATTCTTTCAGATAATATTTTTGTGGATGAGAATTTATCTAGACAAGAACAGAAAGAATACGCAGATAACCTTACAATCTCTCGTCTGTTATCCTTACGAAAGATACGAGCGGATTTATTGCCAGAGCTATTTATTACTTGCGAAATGAATTATGACGAAAACAAGAATCTTGCGGAGCGTACAGGTGCAGAGGATTATATAGTGGGTAGTAATGTGGCTGCATCCGTCATGACACAAATTTCTCAGGCAAGAGAACTACATCGTATCTTCTATGAGATTCTTGATTGGAGTGGATCTGAAATCTACTTACATAAAGCATTTAAGTATTTAGGATTTGAAAACCGTAAGGATGCAAAAGAAAATGTAGATCTTCCAACACTAGCTGCGAAATTAGCACAGCAGAATGCAGTGTTTATTGGTTATTGTAAGTATGGCCAAAATGGAAAGTATCTAAAACCAAAACTAAACCCACCAAAATGGAATAAAGATGGTACTCCAACCGAGATAACTTTTGAGTATCGAGACTACATTATTACAATTGCGAATCAAAATGAGTGATAAATCTTAATAGTGGCTAAGCGTGTAGCTTAGGATATGGTTACTAATGTATGTGATTTATCAATATGATACAATTTTTTGTATAAGTAATTCATTAAGAGAGATATATTATGTATGATGCAAAAAATAGTCAAATGAAATTCTACGATGACACAATCAATTATGTTTCATTTGGTTATGGAAACAAGAATTTATTATTGATACCAGGTTTGAATACCGAGCGAATAAAAGGAAAAGCTTTACAACTTGCTTTTTACTATAGAAATTTTTTAAGAGATTATAAAGTTTTTATATTTGATCATAAAGAACATCTCAATGAGAATTATGAGATTAGCGATATGGTGGAAGAGATTTCTTATTGTATCAAAAAGTTGAATTTAGATAAAGTAGATGTTGTAGGGGTATCTCAAGGGGGAATGATTGCTCAACTATTAGCTATAAATTACCCTGACATTGTTAGAAAACTAGTTTTAGCGGCAACTACATCAAGAAATAATCCTACAACAAACAAGGTCGTAGATAGATGGATTGTTTTAGCTGAAAATGGTGAGTTACAAGAACTGCAAAAAAATATGCTTGAAACTGTTTATTCAAAAAGATATATAGCAAAAAATAAGTGGTTATCTATATTAGTACAAATTCTATTTAAGCCAAAATTAGATCAGCTTGATAGATTTATTG
>CALEMV010000362.1 GCA_937910655.1 uncultured Solobacterium sp. | reverse complement strand
TCTATAAAGGACTTTTTAAAATGAAAGTTTTTAGGCGTATTTTTTGATGTAATTTTCATAATAATGATGCTTGTATTTCATCTGGTGAGAGGGTATTATTCTTGTATACGAAATAATAGTTGGAAATGCAACTATTTTTATATGGAGGAGTAAAATGAACGTAATTAAGCGTAGTGGTGAAGAACTCGCATTCGATGTATCGAAGATTGAAAATGCGATTACAAAGGCAAATAACGCGACAGATTTATCGCACCGTACAACAGCGGAAGTAATCCATGATATTACAGAACGTGTTTCTAACAAGTGCAAATCTCTAAAGAGATCTGTATCTGTTGAAGAAATTCAAGATATGGTTGAAAACGAATTAATGAAGGCTCAAGTTTTCCAAGTGGCACATAACTATATTACATATCGTTATGAACGTGCTTTAGTTCGTAAGGCAAATACTACAGATCAAAAGATTCTTTCTTTGTTAGAAAGAAACAATGAAGAAGCTAAACAAGAAAACTCCAATAAAAATCCTACTGTAAATAGTACGCAACGTGACTACATGGCAGGTGAAGTTTCAAAAGATATTACAAAGCGTTTCTTATTACCACAAGATATCTATGAAGCTCATGAAAAAGGTATTATTCATTTCCATGACTCAGATTACTTTGCACAACCGATGTATAACTGTTGTTTAGTTAATCTAGAGGACATGTTACAGAATGGAACAGTTATTTCAGGTACAGCAATTGAAAAACCTCATAGTTTTGCGACTGCTTGTAATATTGCGACGCAAATTATTGCGCAGGTAGCTTCAAACCAATATGGTGGACAGACAATTACACTATCTCATCTTGCGCCATTTGTTGAAATATCACGTCAAAAGCATCGTCGTAATGTAGCGGAAGAATTAGCTATAGCAGGTATTGAAGTTGATAATGACAAGGTTAATGCACTTGCGGAATTGCGTGTGCGCAAAGAAATTACAACAGGTGTACAGACAATTCAGTATCAAATCATTACACTGATGACTACAAATGGACAGGCACCTTTCGTAACAGTGTTTATGTATCTAGATGAAGTGGAAGCTGGTCAGACAAGAGATGACCTTGCGCTTATCATCGAAGAGATGCTTAAGCAAAGAATGACAGGTGTTAAGAACGAAAAAGGTATCTATATTACACCGGCATTCCCTAAACTTATCTATGCATTAGATGAAGATAATGTATATGAAGATAGCAAGTATTACTACTTGACGAAACTTGCGGCTGAATGTACTGCGAAGAGAATGGTACCTGATTATATCTCTGCTAAAGTGATGAAGAACCTTAAAAACGGTGATGTATATCCATGTATGGGATGTCGTTCCTTCTTAACAGTAGATCGTTTTACAGATAAAGATTTAGGAAATATTGCAGAAGCAGAGAACTATGATCGTAACCACCATAAATACTATGGAAGATTTAATCAGGGCGTTGTAACAATTAACTTAGTTGACGTGGCATGTTCTTCAAAGGGTAATGAAGAAGAATTCTGGAAAATCTTTGATGAAAGATTAAATCTATGTTATAGAGCATTGATGATTCGTCATAAGAGATTGCTTGGAACACCATCTGATGTAGCACCTATCTTATGGCAATATGGTGCGATTGCTCGTTTGAAGAAGGGTGAGGTTATTGATAAACTATTGTTTAATGGATATAGCACAATTTCATTAGGCTATGGTGGCCTATATGAGTGTGTACACTATATGACTGGTACATCTCATACAACAGAGAAGGGCAAAGAGTTTGGTATGCGTGTAATGCAGCACTTGAATGATGCTTGCAACAAATGGAAGTCTGAAACAAATATTGACTTCTCCGTATATGGAACACCGATGGAATCTACAACATACAAGTTTGCAAAGTGTCTACAAGAGCGTTTTGGAATAATTAAGGGTGTTACAGACCGCGCGTATATTACAAATAGTTATCATGTACACGTTGCTGAAGATATCAATGCATTTGATAAGTTAACGTTAGAATCTGACTTCCAACAGTTATCTCCAGGTGGCGCAATCAGCTATGTAGAAGTTCCGAATATGCAAAATAACATTCCTGCAGTACTTGCACTTATGAAGCATATCTACAATACAATTACATACGCTGAATTGAATACAAAGAGTGACTATTGCCAAGTATGTGGATATGATGGCGAAATTAGTATCGTCGAAGATGAACACCATAAGTTAATTTGGAAGTGTCCATGTTGCGGTAATACAGATCAAACAAAGATGAATGTAGCACGTCGTACTTGTGGTTATATTGGAACACAATTCTGGAACCAAGGAAGAACACAAGAAATCAAAGAGCGCGTACTACACCTATAAGAAATGAGAGGATGTGCATTGCATATCCTTTTTTGTGTGATAAAAATGTCATAAACCTAATGTAAATT
>CALEMV010000361.1 GCA_937910655.1 uncultured Solobacterium sp. | reverse complement strand
GTCTTGTTTCCTGTTCGATTTCCAGAATACGGTTTACATCAAACTTTGCATTTGCACGAATCTTTTCTACATCTTCTGCTGGAATTTCACCAAGCTTAGACCAAGCTTCATCGATTAGAATTTCAACATCTAACCATGCCTGAAACTTTGCCTCTTCACTCCATACATCACGCATTACCTGTCGGGAATATCTTTCAATCATAGCCTCTCTCCTTTTTTCATTAGAAACAACTGCCTGATTTATTTTTCAAGTATGTCATTTACATACTTGCGTGCATCCTCAATGTTATCAGTCACAACTAGCACGATAACTCTACCATTATCCTCCAAAACTGCATTTGATATCTTAAATACTTCGGTTGGATAATTATTTTCAATCGTTACTTTTTGTGAATCTAAATATGTCAGTAAGTGCTGACGAAGTACATCAACACTTGTATCTTCATCTGCCACAAAAACAGCTATTGTATTCGAGTTTCCTTTATCACTGGCAAGATAGGCAACCTTATCATCTGTTAAATCTTCACCTTGCATAAAGACACTATCCATAACCTTATCGCTTACTTGTTCCATGGAATCTGATAGGTTTAATTTTCGTAGTAATTGGGAAGCGACTTTTCCTGCGTCTAATACACGATTTGTATCACGAGTCACAGAAGTGTTATGACGAGTAGTACAACCTACTAGGAAACAAAACGTTATTACAACGATTAATTTCTTCAACATGAATCTAATCCTCTTCTCCATTAAGAATGGAATAATTCCCCATTATCTGCATCTTCTGTACCAAATTGTGGAAGCTCTGGTAATTCATCTAAACTCAATAGTTTAAAGGAATCTAAGAATTCATCTGTAACAGAATATAGTATTGGTCTTCCAGCTGCTTCACTACGACCATCTTCTTGAATTAAGCCTCTCGCTACTAACTTACGTAACATCACATCTGCACCAACACCACGAATTTCTTCAATTTCAACACGTGTAATTGGTTGTTTGTATGCAATAATTGCAAGCGTTTCTAAAGCCGCATTAGAAAGTTTAGCTTCTGTAGAAGTTTGGAATAACTTCTTCGCAGCCTCATGAATAGATGCCTTGGATAAGAAACGATATTTCTCACCAAAACGTGCTATTTCAATACCACGACTTTCTTGTAAGTAGTATTTCTGCAGATCATCAAATAGTTCTGCCACATATTCTTCTGTCGCATCCATAGAGGCAGCAGCCTGCTCAATGGATAAGCCATCATCCCCACAAAGGAATAATAGTCCTTCTAATATCGCAAGCATACGTTCCTTTGGATCTGGTTGTTGTTCTTCTGATGATGAAGTTGTTTCATCAAATTCTTCATCCAATACAGCAGCGTTATCTTCTACGATTGTCTGATTTTCCATCTCACTCATTCACCATCTCTCCTCTTCTAAACCAAATAACTTCCTGTTCATCAACTGTAAAGAATAACTTATGTTGACGAGCAAGATCTAATACAGCTAAAAATGTCGCAATAAACATCTGCGGTTCATGAACATCGTCTAATAATGCCTCAAAGCGGAAGGTTTCAGGTAGATGGTCTAACTTTGCACGGACTTCAATCTGACGATCTTCCATTGAGATCTCTTTGACTGTATAGCGTGCCTCTATCGGTTTAGACAACTGCATACGCATCAAGATACGTTTCATTGCCTTCATCAAATCATAAGGATTTCCTTCAACCTTTAACTCTTCATCAGAATGTTTCATCCATTGATCAACTTCCGTACTAAGAGGTCTACCCATCATCATTTGACGTTCTTCAAATAAGGTATTTAAGCTTTCACTAATTTCCTTATATTGCTGGTATTCCAACAAACGACGAACCAAGCGTTCCTTTGGATCTTCCTCATACGCATCTTCTAACTCTTCCTTATTACCAGGAATCATTTTCTTAGATTTATATTCGATTAAAGTAGCCAACTCCGCCAAATACTCACCCGCAATCTCTAAATGCAATTGTTGCATAGAATTTAAGTACGCAATGTATTGGTCAGTTAATTCGTTCATATCTAGATCCATTAAATCCATCTGTTTCTCTTTAATCAGATGTAACATCAAATCTAGTGGACCATCAAATTTTTCTATCGTTACCTTGAATTCTTCCATATTTTTTACCTTTTGCATTATATCAAATAATCCCCTATCTAACCATATCAATCTGATGTTACCTACAATGGTAAATAAAAACTACCCAAAGGTAGTTTTTTATCCAACAACAATATTTACAATACGATTTGGCACAACAATAAGTTTACGTACTGTCTTTCCTTCCATCTGTGCTTGTACAGACGGTATAGCTAGTGCCATTTCTTCTACAACCTTCTTGTCTTCATCGATATTTGCCATGAATTTACCACGAACCTTACCATTGACCTGTACAACCATTTCAACTTGATTCTTTACAAGTTTACTTTCATCGTAGCTTGGCCAAGCTTCAAATGTCAGAGTATTATCATGACCTAAGAATTGCCATAATTCTTCACCTAAGTGTGGTGCATAGCACGCAAACATTTGTACAAAGCCTTCGATGTATGGCTTATATAATGTTTCAGCCTTATAACATTCATTGATGAAAATCATCATCTGTGAAATAGCCGTATTAAGATTCAAGCTTTCGATATCACTTGTGACCTTCTTAACAGTCGCATGATATACCTCATCCAAGGACCCATCATTTGTACCACTCAGTTTATTAGACTCCACAATCAAACGGTGAACACGCTCTAGCCACTTATGTGCACCATCTACACCCTGCTCACTCCATGGCTTGCTGGCTTCTAATGGTCCCATAAACATTTCATATAGACGTACAGTATCTGCACCATATTGTTCAATCAATACATTTGGATCAATCGCAAACTCTGGATAACGCTTACCCATCTTAATACCATTTGCACCTAAAATCATACCTTGGTGAACCAATTTCTGGAATGGTTCTTTTGTTGAAACGATACCCTTATCATAGAGATAACGATTCCACATACGAGAGTACAACAAGTGTCCTACAGCGTGTTCTGGTCCACCAACATAAAGGTCAACTGGCATCCAGTGTTTCAGTAGTTCTGGATCCGCAATTGCTTTATCATTCTTTGGATCAATATAACGTAGGAAATACCAGCTACTACCAGCAGAACCAGGCATTGTACTTGTTTCACGCTTACCCTTGATGCCATCTATAGTTACATTCACCCATTCTTCATCTTTCGCAAGTGGGGATTGTCCACCCTTACTTGGTTTATAGTCATCTAGTACTGGAAGTACAAGTGGTAACTCTTCATCACTAATTGCCACGTAGCGATCATCTTCAAGATGAACTACAGGAATTGGCTCACCCCAATATCTTTGACGAGCAAAAATCCATTCACGAATCTTATAGTTGATCTTCTTTTGACCGATCTTGTTAGATTCTAACCATGTAATCATTTTATCAATGGCTTCCTGTTTATTTAAACCATCAAGCCATTCTGAGTTAATGTGTAAACCATCTTGTGTCCAAGCTTCTTGCGTTACATCACCACCGGCTAGTACAGGAATGATCTCCATACCAAACTTTTTCGCAAAAGCGTAGTCACGTTCATCATGGGCAGGCACAGCCATAATCGCACCTGTTCCATAGCTTGCTAGTACATAGTCAGAAATCCAGATTGGAATCTTCTTGCCATTTACTGGATTAATCGCATATGCACCAGTGAATACACCTGTCTTATCTTTATTTAGTTCTGTACGTTCCAAATCAGATTTTGTTGCACATTCTTTACGATATGCTTCTACTGCATCTTTTTGCTCGCTACTTACAATCTTGTCAACAAGAACATGTTCTGGAGCGAGTACACAGTATGTAGCGCCAAACAATGTATCGCAACGAGTTGTAAAGACAACAAAGCTATCATCATGACCATCAACTTTAAAAGTAACCTGTGCACCAACGGACTTACCAATCCAGTTACGCTGAATTTCCTTTGTGGACTCTGGCCAGTCAATTGTTTCTAGTCCTTCCAATAACTTTTCAGCGTATGCTGGAATATCGATTACCCATTGGCGCATATTCTTACGAACAACAGGATATCCTCCACGTTCACTCTTACCATCAATAACTTCGTCATTGGAAAGTACTGTTCCCAACTCTTCGCACCAGTTTACTGGCATGTCAACACATTTTGCCAAGCCATCTTCAAAAAGATGCTTAAAAATCCATTGTGTCCAGTGATAGAAAGAAGGATCTGCTGTAGAAATCTCACGGTCCCAATCATAACTAAAACCAAAGGCACGTAACTGTTTCTTAAATGTCTCAATATTCTTTTCTGTAAATGTAGCTGGATTATTACCTGTCTTAATCGCATATTGTTCAGCAGGTAGGCCAAAGGCATCAAATCCCATTGGATGTAATACGTTAAAACCCTGCATACGCTTCATACGACAGATAACATCTGTTGCGGTATATCCTTCCGGATGACCTGCATGCAAACCAGAACCAGATGGATATGGAAACATATCTAACGCATAATACTTAGGCTTTGAAAAATCATAACCATCTGTTTTAAATGTTTGATGTTCATCCCAATACTGTTGCCACTTTGCTTCAATCTTCTTGTGATCAAATGACATAATCATATCTCCTTCTCAAAATAAAAAACGTCCTACTCTAAGGACGTTATATACGCGGTACCACCTTAGTTTATGATTATAAATCAATCATACACCTCAAATCTTCTTTAACGCAGAAGTTACGTATGCTCAAAAGGTGAGTTCATGTAGGTCATCATACCGTGTCACATCAACCCACGGCTTTCTGAAAATGAATCACTCACTACTATTCTTTATCACTGCATTACCAATATATTAACAATCATCATCTATTTTTTCAATGCTTAATGATGACAACCACAATGATGCTTTGCAATATCTGGATTATAGTTAAGCGTACCATCAAGATAGGCAAGTACTGCATCATCTGCTCTACCACTAACGCCACCAAATATTAGAATGCCATTGGAGGATAGAGTTTGCTGTACTGGTAACCCAAATCCCCCTGCTATCACAACATTTACACCTAGCTCTAACGCTATCTGACACATTATCACATGCCCATGTCCATTTGGAACATAATCCTTTGTATGAAGAACCGTATTACCTTCAACATCATACAAACGAAAAGCAGGTGTATGACCAAAGTGCTGATATATCATATCATTTTCAATCGGAACCAAAATCTTCATATCGCTCTCCTCAATAGACGATTATCGTAATAATCCTGTTAAGTCATCCAGAATATAATCTGGATGTAATTCATCATTGATACCTTGTTTCATCATCTCTTCACTACCGGCCACATAGAATGTAAGCATCCCTAACTGTAATGCAGGTACAATATCTTTCTTAAAGCGATTACCTATCATGATTGTTTCACTTAAGGAATATGGTAGATGCGCACTTGCAAACTTCAATAGAATCTTTGTACCACAACCAAAGTTCATCGCTTTTACACCAGCCGCATACTCTAGCATACGTACAATCGTTCCATTGCCAATCTTCTCAACTTGATCCACCATTTGAATACGACGATGATCGACGGATACGAGTTGGCTGCCATTTCTTAACTGTGTAAAAACATCCTGATATTCATCATAAGATAAACTACTATCCATTCCCACAAAGAAATATTGTGGATGATGATGTGTAATATGAAAGCCAGTATCGGTTAATACCTGACGAATCCCTTTACCACCGATGTAATCTACATCGATTGCCTTTTTATCATGAGTAACGATATACTCCACTGCAGCCATTGTTGAAGTATAGATATTCTCTTTTTTAACTCCATGGATTCCACAATATTCTAACTGATTTAAGATATCATCAACCGTTACAGAAGAACGTCTGTCTCTTATACACATCTCCGAGCCCACGAGACTAGGCAT
>CALEMV010000360.1 GCA_937910655.1 uncultured Solobacterium sp. | reverse complement strand
GTTATCATCTACTCAAAAGGCAGTTTACGAAGACTTGTATGCTTTCCTTCAGAAGCCTAGTTCAATGTACTATTTAAAAAAACCTGCAAAAACGCAAGATTTCTTTATAGCAATGACTGCATTTATGTATGATTTTCCAGAAGCATACTGGCTGCAAGGTTATCGCTATTACTCAGATAGTCAGAAAAGAGTCACAAGTATAACTGTTTCTATACCAGAAGATTTGGAAACAAAAATGGCACAAGTAGATGCTATTGCAAATAATGTTGTAGCAGCAGTCGCAAATGAAAATGCTTATAACAAATTAAAGTATTTCTATGAGTGGATTATTAACTGGACAATATATCAAAGCAATGAGTGCGATCAAGACTTTACAAGTGTATTCCTCTTAAAGCAGAGTGTATGTGCTGGATATTCTAGAACATTCCAGTATTTATGTAAGAAAGCTGGCATTAAATGTACATATGTTCCTGGAGATACTGACGAACCACATGCATGGAATTTAGTAGAGTTAAATGGTAAATACTATTGGGTCGATGTAACTTGGGGAGATCCAATATATGATGATGGCACACAAACATTAAACTACCATTACTTTATGACAACGGATGAAGTATTATTCCGTACACACTATACTCTAGATGGTACAGTACTATTAAGTAGTACCGATAAGATTGATGTATTTAAATTCCCACAATGTACAGATAACTCACTATCTTACTATGTCCAGACAGGATCATATTTCCCAACATACGATTATTACGGAATTAGAAATTATGTGTTACAGAAGTTAAATGAGAATCCATACCAATATTTTGAGTTTCAAATTGGTGATATAGCATCTTACCAACAAGCATTAGATTATTTGTTCTCAGATAACTATCTATATATGACAGGTATTCTACAAGAATATTTTGGATATGGATTTAGATACTATTATTACTATTGGAATGATACAGGAATTATAGGTATTCAAGTATACTAATCACAATTAGCGAGAAACAGATTACGCTAAAGCAAGGAGAATTATGAAAAAGTTTATTTCTATACTATTGGTGTTTTGTTTATCCGGTTGTACGGTACTAGATTTCGTAGCAGAGGATACGCAAAACCAAACACTTAATACATATAATTATGATTACAAAGAAACAGATACAACTACAAAAAACCAGACAACAAAAGATGGCTTCACAGTAAAAAATTCAGACAACAACAGCAATAAAAATCAGACGAAGAATGGTTTTTCATTAGTTGATAATAGCAAGAAAGAATTACAATCGTTATATTTGTTTTATTACGAACAGTTAACACCTCTTCAGAAAACAGTTTATGAAGATTTATATGCTTTCATGAAGAAGCCTGCTTCAATTTATGAGTTGAAGAAACCGGTGAACTTAGAAGATCTTTCACCAGCGCTGTATGCATTCATGTATGACTTCCCGGAATCTTATTGGATGTGGAATTATCGTTATCGCATAGGCAATAATGGTAAAGTGACAGAACTCGAATTCATTGTTCCAGAAGATTTAGACTCCAAGTGGGCACAGGTTGACGCAATTGCAAATAATGTTGTGGCGGCTGTCGCTAATGAAAGTGACTATAATAAACTGAAATACTTCTATGATTGGATTATCAACTGGACAGAATACCAAGAGAATGAATGCGACCAAGACTACACAAGTGTATTCCTCTTAAAGAAGAGTATCTGTGCGGGATATGCAAGAGCCTTCCAGTACTTATGTAAGAAGGCTGGGTTAAAGTGTACAACAGTTCGTGGACAAACAAATGAACCACATGCATGGAATCTTGTTGAATTGAATGGTCAGTATTATTGGATCGATGTAACTTGGGGAGATCCAGTGAATGATGATGGAAGTCAAACATTAGTCTACTATTACTTCATGGTGACAGATGAACTATTATTCCGTACTCATATTTCTCTAAATGGACAAGTACCGGTAGGGTCTTACGATAAGATTGACGTATTTAAATTCCCACAATGTACAGATAATTCGTTATCTTACTACGTTCAAAATGGTGCATATTTCCCAACATATGACTACTACGCAATCAGAAACTATGTACTACAGAAGTTATATGAAAATCCATACCAAGAGATTTCATTCCAGATTGGTGATCAAGCATCTTTCCAATATGCTGTTGAGGAACTATTAAAGAACAATCGTTATATTACAAATATCTTTAGTGAATATTTCCCTGGAAGATATTACTATAATGCAATTACCAAAGATGATGCTGGTGTCATCACGGTACAAATCGTTTCATAAAAATAAGCTGTGTAATATCTTTGAA
>CALEMV010000359.1 GCA_937910655.1 uncultured Solobacterium sp. | reverse complement strand
TTATAGATCTGAATCTGTTCATCTTCATCTAAGTGTTGACCAATATATTGATCTATTTTTGCATAATATAAGTCGATAACTTCTGTATCATAGGCAGGAGTTGGATATATCTTACCCATATAGATCCAATCTTTTCCTGTATAGCCTGTTTCTTCTTGAATTTCTCTTTTCGCAGTTGTAAGTGAATCTTCGTCCTGTTCTTTTTTACCAGCTGGAAATTCTATTGTTTCTTCTTGTTGTGCATATCTAAACTGTTTGACAAAGAAGAATTTACCATCATTATCTTCAAGTGCGATACCAACTCCACCAATATGTTGTACAACTTCTCTTTCAACTGTCAGATTTTCTTCTATTTCAACGATATCTTTATATACATGTAAAATCTTCCCTTCGAAGATTTCTTCTCTTGTTAGTAGTCTATTCATAGTATTATGCCTTCTCCATGCGGATATCATACAATAGATAAATTCAAAATACCGTGAACAATTGATGAAATACAAACAACAATCCATTGTTTTCGTTATTTACATTTTGCACCAATACACATGCATGCATATATTAGTTTATTCATTTATCATGCATTATATAATCTTAGAATGAAAATTATTTTCTTTTAGAAATGATAGTTTATTACATCATTTTCAGTATATTGTTTCTATCCTTTCTAACAGTATAGAAAAAATGCAAATATTTCATATTATTCTTAGCTTCATGTTTTCCATTTTGTTCTATAATTAATATGTTCTATACGGGAGGAAAACTATGAACATCAAGAAAGCATTGGCTTCAGTTTTGACACTTGCTTTATTAGCAGGTTGTACAGGCGGTAACTCAACAGCTTCAAACACTACAGCTTCAACAAATGATAATGGTCGTAAGCAACCTGCAGAAACAGGTTCTAAAGATATCGACACATTGAAGTTCCAATTTGTTCCATCAAGACCAGTTGATGAAATTAAGGCAACAACAGAAGGCCTAGATCAATTAGTCATCGAAGCAATGAAGAAGAGAGGATACAACATTAAGAATGTTGAAATCTCTGTCAGTGATTCTTATGAAGCTGCTGGTGAGGCTTTATCTGCTGGTTCAGTAGACGTTGCTTGGTTACCAGGTGGTACTTATGCATTATATTCAAATGAATCAGATGTTATCTTAACAGCTACACGTAAGGGCTTATCCAACGATTCTGAAAAACCTGCTGACTGGAATGGCGATGCACATATGACTGTGAATAAGGATACTCCAGTTACATATTACAAAGGCTTAATCTATGCAGGACCATCCGAATATGGACAACAGCTTGCAAAGAAAGTAAATTCTGGTGAAGCTTTAACTTGGGAAGACTTAAACAAGGCTAAGTGGGCTGTAAGAGATGTTACAAGTTCTGCCGGTTATATCTATCCTACAATGTGGTTAATGGACAACTACGATGGTAAGTCCATTAGTGATTTAGCTAACGTTACAACATTAGACTACGCCGCTGAATTCATGCAGGCTGCTGCTGGACAGATTGACGTTATCGTATGTTACGCTGATGGTCGTCAAGACTATGCAAAACAATGGCAAGAAGAATGGGGTCGCAAGGATTCTATTTGGAATGAATTAAATGTTATTGGTGTTACAAAGAATATCTATAACGATACAGTATCTGTAACAATGGCTAAGGAAGACATTTATAATAAGGAATTCATCGAAGCTATGCAGGATTCCCTCATCGAAATCGCAAATACAGATGCAGGCAAGAAGATCTTCGGTATCTACAAGCACACAGGTTACGCTAAGGCTGAAGATTCCGATTACGATGGAGCTCGTCAGGCTTTATCTGTAATTGAAAAATAAGATACATAAATTTATGTGGGCGATATTCAAAATATCGCCCATTTTATTTGATTTTTAATGTATGATTATTGCGTAAATAATGAATACATATAGTGATGGAGAATAGACATGATTGAATTTAAAAATGTTTCTAAGACCTACCCAAATGGTACTAAAGGTCTACAGAATGTGAATCTAAAGATTGAACAGGGAGAGTTTATTGCGATTATTGGTTTATCAGGTGCTGGTAAATCTACACTCATTCGTACAATCAATCGCATGATTGATACTACTGAAGGTGAATTGATTGTTGATGACACTAATGTTAGTGAACTCAAGGGAAAATCACTACGTCGCTTTAGACGTAAGATTGGCATGATCTTCCAATCCTTTAACTTGGTAAGTCGTTCAACTGTTATTCGTAACGTTCTTACAAGTAATGTTCCAGATATGCCTTGGTATAAGGTTCTACTTGGGATTTATTCCAAGGAACAAAAAACTCACGCATTGGAAGCTTTGGATAAAGTTGGTATTTTAGATAAAGCCTATAACCGTTGTGATGAATTGTCTGGTGGGCAACAACAGCGTGTCGCATTAGCACGTACACTCAACCAGAATCCTTCGATTATTCTCGCAGATGAGCCAGTCGCTTCATTAGACCCTATCATGGCTGATGTTGTTATGAGTGACTTTGCAAGAATCAATAAAGAAATGAATATCTCTATCCTATTAAATATTCACCATGTCGACTTAGCTTTAAAATACGCTACTCGTGTTATTGGTGTTCGCTCTGGTCATATTGTTTATGACGGTCCAACAGATAAGATTACAAAAGAAATTCTTGATGAAGTTTATAACGGAAAAGCCATTCCAACTTCAAAGGATGATGCGAAGGAAGTTGCAGGCAAGTAAACATGGCGAAACAAAAAATGTTAAAAACGCCACTGTTTGACAGAATCTTTAAACCCGAACTCATTACACTGCCAAATGGGCATACCGTTGAAAGACCCCGCAGTAGAACACCTTGGATTCTTCTGTTATTTACGATTGTTGTGATTATCTCTATACGTGCAACTGGTTTTAACTTATCAACCATCATTACACGTATAAAAGAGTTAACTGTGATTCTATCGAAGATTTTCCACCCAAATTTCAAATACTTCTCTAAAGTAATCTCACCACTGATTGAAACTATTCAAATGTCGATTGTTGGTACAATCATTGGTTCTTTAATTGGTTTACCACTTGCAATTCTCGCATCGAGTAATATCAATAAGAATAAACCAACACTTCTTGTATGTCGTTTCATCTTATCTGTATTACGTTCAATTCCTACTTTGATTTATGCATATATCTTTGCGTTGATCTTTAGTTTAGGTTCACTTGCAGGTACAGTCGCAATCGCTGTATTTACGATTGGTATCGTTGCGAAGATGTTATATGAAAGTATTGAAACCATTGATATGGGTCCATATGAGGCCATGCAATCATTTGGTGCATCTACATTACAGTCCTTCTGGGCTGCGTGTATGCCACAAATTCTACCTACATATTTAGCGGATTGTTTGTACTGCTTTGAAATCAATGTACGTGCATCTTCCATTCTTGGTTATGTAGGTGCTGGTGGTCTTGGTATCCTAATTCGTGAACGTACTGGATTACGTGCTTACTCCGACCTCGGTATGATTCTGATTACATTGTTTGTTGTCGTTTGGCTCATTGATATGGTCAATGATTACCTGCGTTCAAAGTTATCTTAAACAGGAGGTCATATGTCAGAAAATATTATTGCCAAACTAAACGAAGAACCTAAAACCATTTGGATTAGACTTATAACAGTTGCGATTGTTGTAAGTTTAATGACTTGGGGTTCTCAATCTCTACACTTCACTGGATTTACAGATTCTGGATTGAATGTCGCAAAGGGTCTTGTAAATGGTCTATTACATCCGAATGTCTCTCTTATCTTTGATATGAGTGATAGCGGTATCCCATTCTTACTCTTACAGACAATTGCGATTGCGGTACTTGGTACGATCATCGGTGCAATTCTTGCGATTCCTGTTAGTTTCCTAGCATCCACAAATATTGTGCCTAAACCAATTGCGATGTTATTCCGCGCTCTAATCTTATTAATCCGTACAATTCCTGCACTTATTTGGGCTCTTGTATGGATTCGTGTTACTGGACCTGGACCATTCTGTGGTGTTGTAACACAGTCTGTATGTTCTATTGGTATGATTTCCAAGATGTATATCACAGCCATTGAAGATTTAAATACAGGTATTCTTGAATCACTAGATGCGGCTGGTTGTACAACATTCCAAAAGATTCGTTGTGGTATCTTACCACAGCTTAGTGCTTCCTTTATTTCCACTGCAATTTATCGTTTCGATATCAACCTAAAGGATGCGACCATCCTCGGTATCGTTGGTGCAGGTGGTATTGGTTCTCCACTCAACAACGCAATTTCATCTGGTAAGTGGTCTAATGTTGGTGCGTTCCTATTAACACTCATCTTATTGGTTATCTTGATTGAGTATTGTTCGACAAAGGTTCGTGCTCGTTTAGCACACGGAAGAAAATAAATAGTAAAAACACCTGCATGCAGGTGTTTTCTTTATTCTGTATATATACTTCTTAATCGTTGTAGTTCTTCTTGATTGATATTAAATTCTTTTTCGAAATAGGACTCTATACTTCCATATTCATTAAAGATTGCGTCTAGTACAATATTACCAATCTCTTCTGTTACACCAAAAGTCATGCGATCTAACTCTTCACGTTCTGGATGTTTCAGAATAATATCTTTATCTTCTTCTAGTTTCTTTTGAATCGCTTCGCGACGATATACATTTGTTAGAAGATAATCTTCTAATACGATTTCTCGATCAACACCTAACGCAAGTAAGATTAACATGCATGCTACACCGGTACGATCTTTACCGCTAGCACAATGGATTAAGATAGGTACATCACCCTTTTGAATATGCTCAAACAGAACACGGAAGGCTTGGTTGTTAAACGGCATTCTTGCATAATAGTTCTTTAGTAGTGCTAGTTGTTCTTTCCCACCTTCACCAATACGATTCATTCCTTCGCTAGAGAAGTTAATTTCTTCGCCACCTTCAGAAACAGCTCCACTATGTTTAATCATCAAGATATTTGGAAACTCTGGATCTGGTCTTTGTATGATTTCTTCGTTTGAACGTAGGTCCATAATGGCACATAATCCCAATTGTTTTAGAGCTTCAATTTCAGATTCATTCATGCGGAATGGTGCACCACTACGATAAAAAACATTTTCTTTTACACTTTTACCCTCGGTTGTTACATACCCACCGAGCTGTCTAAAATTTAATTTATCTCGAAATCTAGGATCTTTTATCATAGCTTTCTATCCTCAACGTTTTCATATCATACCATGATTTATGAATCTAACATATTTTGATGCTCAACATGTGATAAAATAGTGTGGCAATTGAGTCATCAATAGAAATGAGGTTTTCATGACAGATCGAATTCGAATTTTAGCCACTTCTGATGTGCACGGGTACATCTATCCACACAGTTACGCTGACGGATCAAGTAAAGATATCGGTTTAGCCAAAATCAAAAGTTTAGTTAATATTCTTCGTGATGAGAATACACTCGTATTAGATAACGGTGATGTTTTAGAAGGTTCTCCTTTGATGTATCATCACTTTGTAAAAACTCCTGATGATGTCAGTCCTATCACACGTGCTATGGCTGATTTAAACTACGACTATATTAACGTTGGTAACCATGACTTTAATTATGGTGAAGAGGCTTTAATGATGCACCTACAAAATACTGGAGCACCATGTATCACTTCTAACTTCTTCTATCACGGAAAGCCATTTGGTCCTAACTATGTTATCCGTCAAGTTGCAGGTAAGAAGATTGCCATCTTTGGTATCGTTACGCAATATATTCCACATTGGGAACAGAAGTCTCATATCAAACATATGCGCTTTGTGGATGCGTATCTTTCTGCCGAAGCGACTGTAAAGCTTATCAAACGTTTAGAAAACCCTGACTATATTATCTGCATGTACCACGGTGGGTTTGAACGCGATCTTGTAAATGG
>CALEMV010000358.1 GCA_937910655.1 uncultured Solobacterium sp. | reverse complement strand
TGATGAGAATACACTCGTATTAGATAACGGTGATGTTCTGGAAGGTTCACCTTTAATGTACCATCACTTTGTAAAAACACCAGATGAAGTCAGTCCTATTACACGTGCCATGGCTGATTTAAACTATGACTATATTAATGTTGGTAATCATGACTTTAATTATGGAGAGGAAGCTTTGATGATGCACCTACAGAATGTTGGTGCCCCATGTATTACTTCTAACTTCTTCTACCACGGTAAACCGTTTGGCCCTAACTATGTTATTCGCCAAGTTGCTGGTAAGAAGATTGCAATTTTTGGCATCGTTACCCAATATATTCCAAATTGGGAAAAGAAGTCTCACATCAAACATATGCGTTTTGTGGATGCGTATCTTTCTGCTGAAGCGACTGTAAAACTCATCAAACGTCTAGAAAATCCTGACTACATTATCTGTATGTACCACGGTGGATTTGAACGTGATCTTGTTAATGGAAGATTAACAGAAGATGAAACTGGCGAAAATGAAGGATATAAGATTCTCAGAAATATCCGTGGTATCGATGTCATGATTTCTGGTCACCAACATCGTACAGAAGCTGGTAAGCTATTTGATACTTACTATACACAGACAGCAGCCAATGGTGCTGAACTTGCATGTATTGATATCTATCCAGACAATAATACAATCGAGCCGCGTATCTTAAAGGCAGATATTGACGCTGATCCAGAGATGTTAAAGCTCTTTGAAACAGAAGAGGCTACTTGCCAAGCATGGTTAGACCAAACACTTGGTACAACAAATGTTGATTTACGTGTTACTGATGAATTCGATGCACGTCTACATAAATCTCAAGTCATCACTTTCCTCAATAAAGTCCAACAAGAAAAGACAGGTGCTGATTTAAGTTCTAATGCCCTCTTCCTTGGCGCAACAGGATTTGGCAAAGATATTACAATGCGTAACTTAGTCAGTACGTATGTATATCCAAATACTACAGTTGTAAAGAAGATTACTGGTAAGATTCTACGTGAATATCTTGAAAAGACAGCTGAATTCTGGATGATTCACAATGAACATATCATTGTAAATCCATCCTATGATTGGCCTAAACCACAGCACTATAACTACGATATGGTAGATGGCATTGAATATACAATCAAAGTTTCTAACTCTGTTGGTCATCGCATTATATCTCTTACCTATCAAGGTAATGATGTAACAGATGATATGGAATTTACGATTGCGATGAATAATTATCGTGCAACGGGTGGTGGTAACTACAATATGATCAAAGAAGCACCTACTGTTTCTACTGATCTTTCCAGCATGGTAGAACTTCTTGCGAATTATATTCAGGAACATAAAATCATCGACTTTGAACCAGTTAACAATATCACTGTAATCAAATAAAGAAGTGACGATCTTTGTCGTTAGAACAAGGATTGTCACTTTTTCTTATACTATTTTATTTCATTAGATATTTTTGATGAATTTCTCAATCAATTGATTCACGATTTCCGGCTGATCTGTATTGGAATTATGTCCTGCATGATCAATCCACTCTACAGACTTTCCTGTATATTTCTCATACGTCTTTAGGTAACGTATACATGAGCCTGCATGGTCTTGCTTTCCACAAATTACCAGGGTTGGACATTGTGGCTCATACGGTAAATTCTTTTCTACTGCATCTGCCAAGCATTGATATCCATGTGCAGCCAAACTAGCATATCTTTTTTTGTTACCATCATATACCTTCATCATTTTAAGCATTAACTGTTTTCCATATGTCGTTGTGGAAACACCATCTGAACCGACTTTTAACAATGATTTCCATGGATAAATCTGATAGATAGGTCCTACAACTTTTAATAACCATAGTTCAATTGCAGTATAGTACCTTCTTTGTAAAGATGGTGAATCTATCATCACAAGTCCTTTTAATTTATGGGGAAATAATTCGGCGTAAATTTGTCCTAGATATCCACCCATCGATTGGCCAATGATAACTGGATTTTCAATTCCTTCCTTCTCCAATATTTCATCTAGCCATTTTACTTCTGTAAATAAATCAAAGTCTAGTTCAAAAGGATATGATGCCGCATGTCCAGGTGCATCCCACACAAACACCCTATATT
>CALEMV010000357.1 GCA_937910655.1 uncultured Solobacterium sp. | reverse complement strand
TACGAGATCATGCCTAGTCTCGTGGGCTCGGAGATGTGTATAAGAGACAGAATGATGGTAGAACAATTAAGCGTATTTATCTGAATAAGATTGATACAACAGTTAAATTGGAACTTCCTTATGTAATGAGTTTTTCAGATGGTATTACGCCAAAGGATTTTGAATTAAAACCAGTTGTGCGTGTATATGATAGTTCAAAGACTAATTTAGCAACACTAACAGAACAGACATATACAATTAAGTATAATAATCCATGGTTAATTAAGCAGGTTGCAGGTGAAGAAACAGATGATCAGCTTGTTTATGGTGGTATTAATAAGCAAGGTGATCCAAATTCTTTATCTGATGATAGAACATCTGATGTCATCTTTAATTTTAGATTGAATAAATACGAGCGTTCATATCGTTCTGTTATCATCACAGACACACTTCCAACATATATTAATTATGCTGGCCAAACGGTGACAGCACACTTTGATCCTGCAAAGAATCCAAATTGGACACTAGGTGCAGATGGTAAGACAGTAACCTTGCGATATGATGTTCCGACGACGGGTGTACCACATTTATTTGATAACTATCGTGATAATCTGCCAGGATATTCAGAGTTAAGACTCTCTTTCCCGGGGGCGAAATATTTAAACGGTTCAGATCGAGTAGTATTTGAGAATAGCGCAACATTACAGGGTTTACCATATAATCCAAGTACTGCGGAAGATACGATTGGCAAAGTTTCTGGAAATGAACATAACTTTGCGTCAGATAAAAAGAAGTTCCGTTTAGCAGGTGACGACTTTAGTGGTGATGGTATGCTTTCAAAGCGTGGACTTAAAACACTCAAGTTTGATAAGAATAGTTTAGCGGTACAAGAAGTTGACTATGGGGTTACATTAATCAATAAACTTGATAAACCTTTGACAGATATCGAATTTATTGAAGATGTAGCAAATACAGATAACCGACTATTCTTAACAAAATTCTACGGTAATCTGGTTGCGTTCGGTTCTAAGATTGGTTTCCAAATGAGTCAGGTTGAAATTAGAGGTTATAAGGATGATGGGACATATGATATTCTTCCTGTGACACCTGATGGTCAAAATTGGTTGTTTAAGAGTGAAATGAATCAAACTGGTAAGACGCAATTACGGTCTTATCTTGATCAGATTAATGATGGTTCTTTAGATCCTGCCAATGCGGCACCGATAGTACCTCAGTATAAGAAGGTAGGTTTATATCTAAAGGATGTAACACTTCAGCCAACAAACAGTATCATATTCAACTTGAAGATGATGTTCATGGATCCATTCCATGAGGAATATAGTGCGACAAAACCGTTAACGAATGTCATTAAATTAACTTCAAATAAGGTGAACGATGATGGTTCTAAGACACCACTTAACTTAAGTGGTGAGTGGAATACTCTCTTTACACCACTTAATGAAAAGGTAAACCTTTGGAAACAAACCTTCTTCCAAAAAGTAGGTATGCCGGGTGAACGTTTTACAGCACGTTTGAATTTCAATTTAACAGAATTATCTAGCGCACGTTACTTTAAGAATCCAACATACATTGACTTACTACCTTTAGGTGTTTCTTTCGACTCACATACATATGTAACACGTGTGGTCAATCATATTGAAGGTTGGTCATTTGAATTCATTAAGAACTATAATGATACAGGTCGTGATGCGGTAAAGATTAAGATGCCATCAGGCTATGCATATCAATTTGAAAATATGGCCTTTGATATTAAGGATTTAGTTATCAACGATGATATCATTCCAAGTAAGGCTGAAAATGATGAGTTAAATAACAATAATGAAGTATATTTCTACGCCGAGAACTGGACAAATGGTGTTCCACCAGAACTAACAGCGCAATATGATCCAAAAATCTTTGTAAATGATGACTTGGATATCAATATGAACGGTGTTACAAATGAGAAGATCTTGAAGGCAACTGCTAAGATTTTGGGTAATAACGTTGAGAGTATTCAATCGGATAAACATATCCGTAGTTTAGAACCAAATATAGAAGGTGGAGCTGCTGTTTACGGAAGAGCATTCACAAATAAGACAATTACAACAGACTTTGCGGATGTTACAAATACAAGTGGTCTTTTCCAATATCGTATTAGTGTTCGTAACTACTACAACACACCAATGAATAAGATTGTGATGTATGACGTATTCCCGTTTGTAGGAGATGGTAGAAATTCTGCGTTCAGTAATACCTTACAAGGTCCAATTGAACTAAAGATTGGTTCAACTGATGTAAGTAGTCAGTATGATATTTACTATCGTACAGATAAATATCCAAATCCTAATGATGTAAATGAGCTATCAAGCCCACTTTGGACTACAACACCTGCTGATTATTCACAGGTAACAGCCATCAAAGTTATTGGTAAGAATGGTACGATTCTTGAACCATACCGTGTTTTATCAGCTTACTTAACAATGAAGGCTCCAAAGTATGATGCGACTCTAACGGAAGCAATTGCATATAATTCTGCAAATGTTATCTATAACAATGAGACAATCATGCGTGAGGTACCTGCAGTAGCAAACCAACTAATTGATGTGATGGATGTATCTGTAGAAAAGAAATGGTTAGATGCGGATGGTAATACAATTGCTACACCAGAAGTAAATTCCATTACAGTGAAGCTACTTGCGGATGGAGTAGATACGGGTAAGACATTGGACATTACTGCTGCAGATAACTGGAAGGCAAAATTCACTCATCTACGTCAATACAATATTGAAACTGCAACGGATGGTACGACTACAAAGACACCAATTGTATATTCTATAGAAGAAGTTGGTGCAAATGATGATGGTCAAGTAACTTACAATGGCAAGAAGTATCAAGTAACTTCTACTTCTGGAAAGGTGAATAAAGATTCTCCAACAGATGCAGTTGCACTAGAGATTACAAATAAACTCCTACAGGAAAAGGTATCTATTTCTGGTAAGAAGTTCTGGGTTGATGATGAGGATAATGATGGTAAGCGTCCAACATCAATTACAGTACGATTACTCGCAGATGGTGTAGAAGTGCAGAATAAGACTGTTACGAAAGATACTGATTGGGAATTTACATTTGAAGATTTACCGAAGTTCAACGGAACAACAGAGATTGTTTATACAATCAGTGAAGATGCAGTAGCAGATTACTCTACAAGCATTAGTAATTATGATATTGCGAATACACATGCACCTGAACAGCTTGTTATTCCTGTTAAGAAGGTGTGGGTAGATGATAATGATGCACAATCTTTACGTCCTACTAGCGTACATATAACGCTATTTGCGGATGGAGAAAAAGTTGATGAAGTTGATTTGAATAGTACAAATAGTTGGCAATACATCTTTACGGGATTATCGAGATATCGTAGGGGTCATGAAATTCAATACACAGTGCAGGAAGATGCAGTTGCAAACTACACTACATCCTATTCTGGTGATATGACTACAGCTTTTACTATTACAAATACGATTGATGGTAAGGTTTCGATACCTGTCACAAAGAAGTGGATTGGTAAGGAAGCAGAAAGTGCAACAATCCGTCTTTTAGCAGATGGTCAAGAAGCAGCGAATGTTACATTAAACGCTGAGAATAACTGGCAACATACATTTACAAATATGCCGAAGTATAAGGATGGAAAACTAATCACTTATACAATTGCGGAAGATCCGATTGCTGGATATACAACAGCGATTACAGGTGATGCGACAAATTATGTTGTCACAAATACGAATACGAAGAAGATTGATATTCCTGTTACAAAGACTTGGGTAGGACCAGAAGGAACCTCTGCTGAAATTATTCTATCTAAGGACGGTACAGAGGTTGATCGTGTAACTCTGAATGCGGCAAATAACTGGACACACACATTTACAGGCTTAGCTTTATATGACAGCACAGATGGTCATGAATATGCGTATACAGTTACAGAAACAGATATTGCAGGATATGATAAGAATATTACTGGTAGTCAAACAGAAGGCTTCAAAGTTACAAATACTTACAAGCCAACACCAGTCACTGTAAATCCTGATCTTAAGAAGACAGTAGAAGGTAATCCAGCAAATCCTGCGAAGTTTACATTTAACTTTAAGGCATTAGATTCAAATAATCCTATGCCAGAAGGAAGTCTAAATGGTGTTAAGGAAGCTACTATCACAGGTGCTGGCACAACTTCTATTGGCGAGATTGAATTCAAACTCCCAGGAACCTATGTATATGAACTGACAGAAGTACAAGGTTCTACAAGAGGCTATACATACGATCAGACAGTATATACATTCACTTATAAAGTGAAGGATGTAAATGGTGATTTACAATCAGAACTTGTAATTACAAAGGGTGCAGAAGAAGTTAACACAGCTGAATTTACAAACGTATATAAACCAAATCCTGTTAAGGTTGATCCACCTGTGAAGAAGGTGGTTGTGGGAAGTCCTACAAATCCATCAACATTTACATTCCGCTTGAAGACATTGGACCCAAATAATCCAATGCCACAGGGAACTACAGCTGGTGTGAAGACTGTTACAATTACAGGTACTGGTGAAACTGAATTTGGTGAATATGAATTTACTGAAGTAGGAACATATGTTTATGAAATCAGTGAAGAGGTTGGTAGTGATCCAAATTATGCATACGATGCGTCCACTTATACCATTACTTACACAGTAACAGATGATAATGGACAACTCGTTGTAGCAACTAAGGTTGTGAAGGATGATGGTACACAG
>CALEMV010000356.1 GCA_937910655.1 uncultured Solobacterium sp. | reverse complement strand
TTGAACCGTTTGGTAAAGATACATTGATTGTACATAGTGTACCAGTATGGATGCAAGATATCGACGAAACACGGTTTTTGAATGATGTGATTGATTTGTTTAAGAATGATCGTGATATTAAATATGCACGCATGGAAAAGAAAAAGATTGCGACAATGGCTTGTCATCATTCCATCCGTTTTAATCGTAGTTTAACAATGGATGAAATGAAGGAGGTTGTACGGCAATTATCTCTGTGTGATAATCCATACCACTGCCCACATGGAAGACCAACATTTATTACCTTAGATGAGAAGACTTTAGTAAAGGAATTCTTACGATGAAGAAAGTAATAGTCATTGTTGGCCCTACTGCAGTAGGGAAGAGTGATTTTGCGATTGAACTTGCGAAAAAGATAAATGGAGAAATCATCAGTGGAGATTCCATACAGGTTTATCAAGGTTTAGATATTGGCTCTGGTAAGGTAACGCAAGAAGAGATGGATGGTGTACCACATCATTTAATCGATATCTACACAACCAAGCAAAGTTATACCGTAGCAGACTTTCAATCGAAGGCACGAGAGCTAATTGATCAAAGTGAAAAACCAATGATTATTTGCGGTGGCACTGGACTATACATTAAAGCATGTTTGTATGATTATCAGTTTAGTGATGAAAGTGGTGCAGGTATTGATATAGACTTAGAAAACTATACGAATGAAGAACTATATCAGCAGTTATTAGAATTAGATCCTAAACAAAGTGAAAAAATCCATCCAAACAATCGTCAGCGTCTACTAAGAAGTTTGACAATCGCAAGACGTAGTCCAAAAGTACAAAGTGAAATGATTGCAGACCAACAACGCCGTATGTTGTATGATGCGCGTATTACTGGATGTACAATGCCACGCGAACAACTCTATGCACGTATTAATGCGCGTGTAGAAAAGATGTTTGAGGCTGGTTTACAAAAAGAGATAGAGAAGCTGCTACAGCAAGGAGTTTCCCTTCAGGACGCATGTATGAAGGGAATTGGCTATCGTGAGTGGGAAGGTTTTCACGAAGGGAAGAAATCCCTTGAAGAAGTCAAAGAAGAAATTCAGAAACATTCTCGTCAATTCGCAAAGCGACAGTATACCTGGTTCAATCACCAGATGGATGTAGAGTGGTTTGAAAATAACAACAGTTTAGAGCGTAAAGC
>CALEMV010000355.1 GCA_937910655.1 uncultured Solobacterium sp. | reverse complement strand
ATCATCAAAAGTATTTGCAAAAAACTTAATGAAAAAATATCAGATACCAACTGCTGGTTATGCAGTATTCTCTGATGCGCAAGAAGCTATCAATTATATTCGCACAGAGAACCGTTATCCAACGGTATTAAAGGCTGATGGTTTGGCACTTGGTAAGGGTGTTTTGATTGCCCAAACAAAAGAGGAAGCTGTTCAAGCAGTCAATGAATTGATGGTAGATCAAGCATTTGGACAAGCTGGTAAACAAATCGTTATTGAAGAGTTTATGACAGGACCAGAAGTGTCTGTGCTAGCTTTTACAGATGGACATGTTGTGGTACCGATGATATCTTCTATGGATCATAAACGTGCATTAGATAATGATGAAGGGTTAAATACGGGTGGTATGGGTACGATTGCGCCATCTCCATTCTATACAAAAGAGATTGCGGAAGTATGCATGAAGACAATCTTCCTGCCAACCATTGAAGCAATGAATCAAGAAGGAAGAGCGTTCAAAGGTTGTCTGTACTTTGGCTTGATGTTAACACCAGAAGGACCAAGAGTTGTAGAATACAATTGTCGCTTTGGAGACCCAGAGACACAAGTCGTATTACCTTTATTAAAGACAGATCTATTAACAATCATGCGTGCAGTACACGATGAGAAATTATCAGAAGTTACAATTGAATGGGAAGATAAAGCGTGTGCATGTGTCATTCTAGCAAGTGGAGGATATCCACAGAAATATCACAAAGGCTATGAAATCGATGGTTTAGATGATTATGGACAGGTTGAAGGTGTGACCATTTATCATGCAGGTACTGCATGGAAAGATGGGAAGTACTATACAAATGGTGGACGTGTACTCGGAGTTAGTGCAGTTGGTGATACGCTAGAACAAGCACTTCAACTCTCTTACGATAAGATTAAAGAAATTCATTTTACAGATATGCACTATCGTACAGATATCGGCAGAAAGGTGGTAAAACAATGACAGTATTCCGTTGTTTTGTGGAAAAGAAACCTGCATATGCAGTAGAAGCGAAATCCATATTAAATGATTTACACGTTGCATTACGCAACCAAAATGTTGAAGCTGTACGTGTTTTAAATCGCTATGATTTAGAAAATGTAGATGAGGAAGATTACATTGCCGCAAAGTATACGATTCTTTCAGAACCTCAAGTAGATTTCTTCTATGAAGAAGAAGCACCTACACCAGATTATGATGAATATATTCTTGCGACAGAATATTTACCTGGGCAGTTTGATCAACGTGCAGATTCTTGTGCACAGTGTATTCAACTCAGTTCCATGAAACAAAAACCTACTGTAAAGACAGCACGTCTGTATTACATCAAAGGTAAGTTTACAGATGAAGAAAAGAAGCTCATTGAAGAAACTTTAATCAACCCAGTAGAAGCTCGTATCGCAAGTTTAGAGAAGCCAGAGACAATTATTATGTCTTTTGAAACTCCAGAGCTTCCACCAGTGATTGATGGTTTTATCAGGCTGGATGAAGAAGGTTTAAAAAAGTTCCTTAAGGAACATGGACTTGCGATGGATTTAGAAGACCTCAAGTTCATGCAGGAATACTTCCAAAAAATTGAATGTAGAAATCCAACAATTACAGAAGTTCGTGTCATCGATACGTATTGGTCAGACCACTGTCGTCACACAACATTCCATACGGTTATTGATGATGTAGAGATTCAACCTGAATATGTAAAAGACACTTATCTAAAC
>CALEMV010000354.1 GCA_937910655.1 uncultured Solobacterium sp. | reverse complement strand
AGGTGTACCAGGACCAGTTGATAAGAAGTCTGGAAGTATGGTATTAAGCACAAACCTAAAGGGATTTACAGGTTATCCGTTTGCGGATGAACTATCTAAGGAATTTGGTATGCCAGCATTTGTGGATAATGACGCAAACGTAGCAGGACTTGCGGAAGCCTTGGTTGGTGCTGGCAAAGATAAGAGTGTTGTATACTATGTAACGATTTCTACTGGTATTGGTGGGGCATTAATCGTTGATGGAAAGACAGTAAGTGGTAAGCATGGCTTTGGTGGTGAGATTGCAAATATCATCATCGACCGTAGCCGTGAAAAGATTAATAACTTAAATGTTGGTGCAGTAGAAAATGAGGCAAGTGGTACTCATATCACACGCAAGGCAAAAGAAGTGATTAAAGATAAAGAAATCCTGCATGCAGGTAGTGTATTTGATTTAGCGGATGCAGGAGATGAAAGAGCTATTAAGATTGTTGATGAAGCCACAAGAGATCTAGGTCAAATGTTTGCGACTATTGCATGTGTATGTGACCCAGATATCTTTGTTATCGGTGGTGGTATGACAAAATCTGCAGATAAGTTCTTGCCAGCAGTGATTGAGAATTATAAATCAATGTCACATACAGCTTTGCATAACACACCATTTGTGATTGCAACGCTAGATGAACCTGGCATTATCGGTGCAGCAATGTTACCGATGAGTGAGGGTATTTAATAGAGGAGTTTTATGTTTCATATTTCTGATTGTAAGAAATATACGCGCTGTCCCCGTTTGTTTGCGAATGAAATGCAAGCGGAAAAAAGAAAGTTTCAGCCATTTGTAAGATTGGATGAAGAGGTTAGTGAGCTAGCTTGTATTAAGCTAGGTGTAACTAACCATTTTCTTGGTAAACAGGGTGATGATGCTAGCTTAGCCATGAGTGCTTTACAGGAATATGACTGGCTTGTTAAAGCGCGCTTTGAATACGAACAGCTACGTATTAAAGCACCATTCTTACATCGCAATCAAGATGGATGGGATCTGTATTTTCTATTTGTTGGTTTATTTCCACATGCGGATGATATGCAGTTCTATTGTGATACGGTATGGGTATTAGAGGGATTAAATATTAGAATCAAAGATATTTATATGATTCATCTCAATAAAAACTATCGTAGAGGAAAAGAATTAGATCCACATGAATTATTTATCGTCAGTACATCTTTCTATAATGATAAAAATAATCCAACAGTAGATATCAAAGAAGCCATCTATGATAACATACATGATTTGCATTATTTATTACAGCAGATGGAATCTTGTACGTTTGAAACGGTAGGAGAACCAATCCGGAAACCACAATGTATGACACGTCAAAAGTGTTTGTACTATGATGATTGTTTCCCACAGGAAAAAGAGTTACCAGATAATTCTATTCTGACATTGATAGCTTCTCGATATAAGCGAGAGATGTATGAAGAAGGCAGAATATACCTAAGGGATGCAGATCCAGAAAGAATTGAAGGCTCCGCGCAACAGTTTGCCCAAATCCAAGCAGACCGTAATGGTGGTCAATACGTTGACTACAACGCTCTAGCAAACTGGCTAGGTTATATTCATTATCCAATTACCTGTATTGACTTTGAATGGGAACGTTTTGCGATTCCACCATACGAAGGAATGCATCCATATGATGTCTTACCATTTGAATACTCTCTACACATCATGCATGAAGATGGTAGAATCGAACATGAAGTATATCTCAATATTCATGATAATCGTAAAGATATGGCAGAGCATTTAATTCGTGCAATTCCTAAAGAAGGTACTGTTCTTGCCTATAATGCAGAAGGGGCAGAGAAGATTCGTATTCAAGAGTTAGCAGATATGTACCCTGAATATGCAGAAGACTTGTTACATATCAATGCACGCATGGAAGATCTACAGTTGCCATTTTCAACGGGTATCATTTATGATACACGTATGAAGGGACAGTGGTCATTAAAAACCATTATGGCAATGATGGATGATCCAGGCTATCATGACCTAGATATCCAACAAGGTATGGATGCGGTATTTGAATGGCGTAATCTAGATAAGAATGTTGATACTGAAGATGTAGAAAAGAGTATTGCTGACTTAAAGGCATATTGTGGTATGGATACCTATGCAATGACAGTTGTACTAAAATGGCTATTTGAATTGGTTCAAAAAACTTCGCTGTAAAAGGTGAAGTTTTTATCACGGAATATTCACATCGAATACAAAAATAATTGTATTTATGTTGTATAATATAGACATAAATACAAGAAGTGCAAAAGGTATCATTGAAAACATTAGTAGTTGTTTTGAGTGTATCTCGAGCACATACAGGAGGTATTTTATGAGATTTGAAATTGTAGGTAAGAATATCGCTGTTACACCAGCAATGCGTACAAAGATTGAGGAGAAATTATCTGCTTTAGATAAGTACTTACTCATCGATGAAAACACGATTGCGCGTGTACTTGCCAGAGTTTATCCAAACTCCCAGAAGGTAGAAGTTACAATCCCATCACGTGTAGGTATTTTAAGAGCAGAAGTTGTAAATGATGACTTCTATGCAGCAGTAGATTTAGCAATTGATAAGTTAGAAGACCAAATTCGTCGTCAAAAGACTAGACTAAATAAGAAGCATCGTGAACACCTTGCAAATGCATTTATTGATACAGATCTTGCGGAAGAAGAAAACTCAATTCCTGTTAAGACAAAGACGGTGAATGCGGAAGAAATGGATCTTGATACAGCCATCATGAAGATGGAACTCAGTGGACATAACTTCTACATCTATACCGATGATGAAACAGAAACTGTATCTGTTGTATATCGTCGCTCTAGCGGTGGATATGGCTTGCTAGAGGTAAGTAAATAACATGATTCATTGATCGGGAGAAATCCCGATTTTTTTATAGGAAAGAAAAGTACAGAGAATCTGGAATAAAGAGATAAAAAGGATAGTAATACTGGAAATTTAAACACTGTAGCAGGAAAGTCATTCATACTGTGTATATAGATTTAAGGGGATCTATGTCACATGAAATTACAACGTTTAGCATACGATGAGAAAGTTAAACTATTAGAGAGTTTAGGAAGAATCTATCGCCGGGAGAAAACGCGAGAGTTAATTGGCGATAGTCATGAAGTTCATGAAAGAACAGTTGCTTATGTTCAAAGGGGAATAGGGCATATGATTGAACATGTCATGGAGAATTGTTCGTCGGATACTGTGTGTATCATCAAGCATGATTTTCTAAATCAATCACCAAGAAACTGGTACTGTAACTACTATGCAAAATCATCATATTATCGACTAAAAAAGGAAGCAGTTGAAGAATTCGTTCGTTGCCTAGATATTTGAAAAATGTTAAAATGGACTACAGATATAGATGTTCAAAAGGCTGTATTCATGCGGAAATTTGTGCTTTTTATTTTGAAATAAAATGTAACCGTTTCCATTCTTGCAAACAGATATATCCTATACAACAAGGAGGTTCTAAGACATGTTGAAAGGTATAGCAGCATCACAGGGAATTGCAATTGCAAAAGTATATAAGTTGGAACAACCAGTTCTTAAGATTGTACAGACAAGCGCAAATCCAGAGGACGAATTAAAGAAGTTGGATAGTGCATTTACAAAGACAATCGCTGATATTGAACAGATTAAAGAAGTCGCATCAAAGACATTAGCAGAAGAAGAATTAGCTATTTTCGATGCACATCTTATGATGATAGGTGACCCAGAATTCCGTGCTTCAATTGAAAATGAAATTACATCAAATTCAGTGAATGCTGAATACGCAGCAGATTGTGTATCTAAGATGATGATTTCTATGTTTGAAAGCATGGATGATGAATACATGCGTGCAAGAGCGGCGGATATTAAAGACGTATCATTCCGCTTACTATGCAATATTACAGGAAATGAAATTCCAAATCTAAGTACACTAAGTGAACCAGTAGTTGTAGTTGCTAAAGACTTAACACCATCTGATACAGGTTCCTTAAATAAGGAATTCGCAAAAGGCTTTGCGACTGAAATCGGTGGACGTACAAGCCACAGTGCTATCATGGCACGTTCCTTAGAGATTCCAGCAATCGTTGGTGTAAATGAAATTCTAAGTACATTAAAATCTGGTGATTTAGTAATCTTAGATGCAATCAATGGTGAAGTAATTACTGAACCAACAGAAGAACAGATTGCAGATTATACAAAGCGTGCTGAAGAGTTCCGTGCAAATAAGGAAGCTCTCAAGGCATTAAAGGATAAGCCATCCGTATCTGTTGATGGTCATAAGGTTGAACTTGTTGGTAACATTGGTTCTCCAGCTGACGTTGATGCGGTAAAGGCAAATGGTGGTGAAGGTGTAGGTCTATTCCGTACAGAATTCCTCTACATGAAGAGTGAAAATGATTTCCCTAACGAAGACATGCAGTTTGCGGCATATAAATCAGTTCTTGAAGGTATGAATGGCAAGCAAGTTGTTATTCGTACACTTGATATCGGTGGTGATAAGAAGTTAACTTACTACCAATTCGAAGAAGAGATGAACCCATTCTTAGGTGTACGTGCTGTACGTTTCTGCTTATCACGTAAAGATATCTTCCGTGTTCAATTACGTGCATTATTACGTGCTTCCGCATTTGGTAAGTTATGCATCATGTTCCCAATGATTGCGACAGTTGCAGAATTCCGTGAAGCAAAAGCTGTTTATGATGAAGAACGTGCGAAGTTGATTGCTGAAGGTGTGACTGTTGGTGATGTACAAGTGGGTATCATGATTGAAATTCCTGCAGCTGCAGTACTTGCAGATCAGTTAGCGAAGGAAGCAGATTTCTTCTCCATCGGTACAAACGACTTGATTCAGTACTCTATGGCTGCTGACCGTATGAGTCAACCAGTATCTTACCTCTATCAGCCATTAAACCCATCTGTATTACGCTTAATTAAGATGGCTATCGATGGTGCACACAAAGAAGGTAAGTGGTGTGGTATGTGTGGTGAAATGGCTGGTGATGAGTTAGCAGCACCAATCTTACTTGGTTTAGGATTAGATGAATTCTCAATGAGTGCAACATCTATCTTACCAGCACGTAAGATTATCAATTCTTTAAGCTATGCGAAGATGAAGGAACTAGCTGAAAAGGCAGTTGCTTCCTCTACAGAAGCAGAAGTTGTAGAACTGATCAAGAATACAATTTCAAAGTAATGTAATGAAAATGCTGTATAAGTGAAATGACCTATACAGCATTTTTTTCTATTATGAAGAAGTATTATGTTCGATCCGGCTGTAAACTTGGAATATAGAATTCTTTTAAATCATCTAGGCGTAAACAACCTAAGGACTTACCAAATACACATCCACAATCAATATGATAGATTTGTTTATTCTTTCCTATGGCAATTTTTCCACGGTATTCATCGCCATAGCGGAAGGTAGGTGTATGGCCTACAATCATTGTCGTATCGTTGAAGGGATTTGCATCTAACCTTATCTTTTCCCATATAAGGGTGTGATGTGGTATAGAGGCGATGACAGTAGTAGGTTTCATATATTCTTCGCTAAGGCCAGCGTGAACTAAAAGGAACTTTTTGCCGTGAACATTTAATTCTTTATAGTACGGACAGTTTTCGAGATAGAGTTTAATGTCATAACACTCATGATAATCTAAATCCATGAATTGATCAGATGTAATGAGTCCTCCATTTCGTAAGGTCCATCTTAGGAAATCATCATCTGCACGCTGTGCACGAAAATCTCGTTTACAATCTATCATGTATTGAGAATACTTTAATAACCATGCGTCATGATTACCCATAATGATGTGCATATTCTTGCTAGAGATAATCTTTTGGAGTAATTTCATATTCTTAGGGCCACGGTCACAAACATCACCAACAATCCATAGTTCATCATAATCGCTAAAAGAAATCAGATCTAACATCTGCATAAATTCATCGTAGCAACCATGTATATCACTCATTACATATATCGACATCTGTATTAACTCCTAATGCAAATATCATACCACAAACAGGATATAGGAATGTGGATTATGGTTAGACTTCAATTGTTTTTTCTTCACAATAAGACACAGTTTTGGTATAATATCAACGGCTATTTTTATGAAAGAAGGTATTGAATATGGGAAGAGCGCATGAAGTCCGTGCAGCCTCAATGGCAAAGACTGCTGCAATTAAATCAAAGTTATATTCACGTTTTGGAAAGGAATTATATATCGCCGCTAAGAGTGGTGTTCCTGATCCAGATATGAATCTTTCTTTAAAGAGAAAGATTGCTGAAGCAAAATCCAACCAAGTACCTGCCGATGTTATTAAGAGAGCAATCGACAAAGCAAAGGGTGGAACAGACGAAAACTATACAGAAGCACGCTATGAAGGATTTGGTCCTGGTAACTCTACTGTCATTGTAGATTGCTTAACAGATAATACAAATCGTTCTATGACAGAAGTTAAGACAGCATTCAATAAGTCAAAGGGTGCTAAGATGGTTAACGCTGGTGGTGTTTCTTACAACTATGAATCAGTTGGTCTATTCGTATTTAACTATGCGGATGAAGACGCAATGCTTGAAGCTTTATTAGAGGCTGAAGTTGATGTAACTGATCTTACAATTGAAGATGGTGTGATGACTGTTAAGACAGCGTTTACTGATTTCGGTAAGGCACAGGATGCGATTGAAAAGTTATTACCAAACATTGAATTTGAAACATGTGAAACTACAATGTTACCAAATGAATATGTAACACTTACAGATCCTGAAGAAATTGAAGCGTTCCACAAGCTAATGGATATGCTCAATGAAGCAGATGATGTAAATAAGGTGTACCATAACGCTATCATTAACGAATAACATGCATGAATACTCTTCCAAGTTAGGAAGAGTTTTTCTTTTGATAGCCCTTATGCTACTATGGATAAAGAGGAAATGTTATGACGAGAATACTACTTGTGGAAGATGATTTCGCAATTGTTCACTCCTTACAGGAATATCTCAATCTAGAAGGATTTGCTTCAGATTATGCGAGTGGACAAATGAAAGCCGAAGAATTACTAAAGACGAAGCAGTATCAATTGTTGTTGCTGGATGTTTCTTTAAAAGATGGAGATGGCTTTGCGGTATGTGATATGGCACAAAAGATTCAGTTGCCAGTCATCTTTTTAAGTGCGTCTTCAGATGAAGAGACAGTGGTGAGAGGGTTGAACATTGGTGCAGATGATTACATCACCAAACCATTTCGTCCAAAGGAGTTGCTCTCTCGTATCAAAAATGTCTTACGTCGTCATGCAGGACATCAAACAATTATCCTTTTGGAAGATATACAAGTTGATACTGAAAAGGCAATTATAAAGAAGAAAGATCAAGAGATAAATCTATCTGCACTTGAATACAAGCTACTCACACTTTTTATTGATCATCGTGGCAAGTTACTTACAAGAGATCAACTTCTAGATGAGATTTGGAATATTGCAGGGGATTTCGTCAATGATAATACGATAACGGTATATATCAAACGCTTGCGCGAGAAAATTGAAGATGACCCTACAAATCCTAAAATCATTAAAACGGTGCGTGGACTAGGATATAGGATGGACTAATATGAAGTATTTACGTAATCAAGATGTTCTTCGTGAAATACTCTTATCTTTAGTGATTGGAGTTCTATGCACACTTGTCACATATCCACTGATTGGTGGATATGCAATCCTATTTCTATTGTTGACACTTGTGCTTGTAGGCGTACATTATTATTTCTCTATCAAACGTTACGAGCAGATTGCACAGTTAAGTTTATCATTAGATAAAGTGCTTCATGGTAGTGCAATCCAAATTGATGACCAATATGAAGGAGAGTTATCTATCCTCAGTGATGAAATTTCCAAGATGGTTATCAAACTCAACGAACAAACAGAACTACTACAAAAAGATAAAGTACGATTAACTAACGCAATCGCAGATATCTTTCATCAGATGCGCACACCACTTACATCGATTAACTTATCGCTAACCGTTTTAAATGATGAGCATCTTTCAGATGAGAAAGCACTTTATTATCGTCGCGATATTAAGAAACAATTAGAGAAATTACAGTGGTTAATCGAAACTTTACTAAAGATGTCTAAAATTGATGCGAAGACTGCTATCTTCCATCGACAACAATTACCTGCAAAAGACATCCTGACGAAGGCAATAGAACCGTTCGCAATTCCTATGGAGCTAAAAGAACAGAAGTGTGTTCTGAATTGCTCAAATGAAAAGATGTTCGTTGATGATCAATGGACAATGGAAGCGTTCAGTAATCTTATCAAGAATGCGATGGAACATACTCCAGATGGTGGTACGATTCAACTGAATGTCAGTGAAAATCCATTATACACAGAAGTGATTGTGCAAGATAACGGAGAAGGGATTTTGGAGGAAGATATCCCATACATGTTTGAACGCTTTTATAAGGGTAAAAACGCAAAACCGGAAAGCGTAGGAATTGGACTAGCTTTTGCCCGCATGATTATCACTGCTCAAAACGGAACCATCAGTGTTAAGAATCATCCAGATGGTGGTGCTTGCTTTACTGTACGTTTCTATAAACAAATTATTTGATCCTGTGAAAACAGGATTTTTTATCTTACAAAATGTCATCATTGTGTCACATTTGCTTTTTATACTGTAAGTATAAGGAGGGCTTTGATATGGAAGTCTTACGCGTCGAACACTTAACAAAAATCTATGGAAAAGGGGAAAATGAAGTAAAAGCTCTAGATAATGTTTCATTTACAGTAGAACAAGGTGAGTTTGTGGCGATTATTGGTCCATCAGGATCAGGGAAATCAACAATGTTACATATGTTAGGAGGAGTTGATAAACCAACACGCGGGAAAGTATTTGTAGGTGGACAAGATGTCTATGCACAAAATGAAGAACAACTTGCAGTATTCCGCCGTAGAAAAGTTGGTTTAATTTACCAATTTTATAATTTGATTCCTGTGCTAAGTGCAGAGGAGAATATTACATTACCTGTATTAATGGATGGAAAAGAAGTGAATCAAGAACGCCTTGAAGAATTATTAAATGTATTAGGTCTACAAGAAAGACGAAAAAATCTACCAAACCAACTTTCAGGTGGTCAACAACAAAGAGTTTTTTTGGCGAGAGCATTAGTTCAAGATAGTGAAATATATTTTTTAGATGAACCTTTAAAAGGTGTTGACGCTAAAACAGAAAAAGAAATAATGAAGATTTTAAAGGAACTTAGAGATAACGGAAAGACAATAATTATTGTTCATCATGATTTAAGAACTGTTGAGGAATATTTTGATGAGGTTGTGCTTTTAAATAAATTAGTTATCACATCTGGTTCAGTTAAGGATGTTTTTACAGAAGAAAATATAAATAAGGCATATAGGGTATAGAT
>CALEMV010000353.1 GCA_937910655.1 uncultured Solobacterium sp. | reverse complement strand
GTTTAGGCTATGTGCGATATTGCCCTCCATCAAATTCTGTGTCATTAAGACTAGATTGCCTGTTTGTGCATTCGCAAAAACACGATCTCGTGTATTAAATGTATAGGCATCCTGCAAACCTCCACTAAAAGCAAGGAAGGCAGAGGTAATAAATGCGTCTGACATCTGTTGTTCTTTCATAGTTCACCATCCTTCAAACTATATCTAGCAAGTTCAGTCTAATATTAGGATGAATTGTAAATGAATACAAGACTAGTTACTAGAATGCAAAGGATTCTATGTAAGAAGTGATCAAAGGTGATATGATAATACTGGTTATTAGTTTTTTTACACATCATCGATTTCAACTAAATTATTTTTAAGTGGGTAAGGGGACATGGAAAAGAATAATTTATTTCAACGTTTTCGCTATTGGCTAGATAAGCGAATGGCAAAGGGTACGGGTAGTATGATTCGTGCTTTATTGTTTACTACCATTTTTTTGGTTTTGTTTTTGGCATTTTTACTCATCATATTTGGGGAAAGTGATGAGTGTTCGCCACTTCATGCGATATGGGATAGTTTTGCAACGGCAATCAATGCAGAAATTCCATCATCTTCAGATGGATCACTATTTTTCATTATTATTAATGCGATTGCCGCAATCATTGGTCTATTCTTTACTAGCATCTTGATTGGTATTATCACAAACGGAATTGAGACAAAACTTCAGAACTTGAGAAATGGTAATGCGGAGATTTTGGAAAAGAATCCTACTATAATACTCGGCTGGAATGATACGACTTTTGCGATTCTTGCGGAGATTATGGAATCAAATCTAAATCGAGAGATGCAGACGGTCGTGGTATTAGATAATGCATGTGAAAAGGCAGAAATGGATGATCAAGTATGTACATTTATCGCGGAGAAAGATAAAGAGCGTAAGAGAATTGCAAAGAAGAATCATGAGATATTTATCCCATATGCAAAATATACACAAATCTTATGTCGTTGTGGAACAACAGCACATTAT
>CALEMV010000352.1 GCA_937910655.1 uncultured Solobacterium sp. | reverse complement strand
GATTTCCTTCTGCAACACCTTCAAAAAGTTCAACTATATCACTCTTTAAACGTAACATGACACTCTCTGTCTCTGGGTCACCCATACGGCAGTTGTACTCAATAACCATTGGCTCACCAGCAACATTAATCAGTCCAAAGAAGATGAAACCTTTATAATCAATACCCTCTGCCTTTAACCCATTGATTGTTGGACGGATAATACGATCTTCTACCTTTGCCATCCACTCCTTTGTCGCAAATGGAACGGGAGTAACACTACCCATACCACCAGTATTCAATCCTTCATCATTATCTAGTGCACGTTTATGATCCATGGAAGATACCATTGGTACTACAACATGTCCATCTGTAAAGGCTAGTACAGATACTTCTGGACCTGTCATAAATTCTTCTATAACGATTTGTTTACCAGCTTGTCCAAAAGCTTGATCAACCATTAATTCATTGACTGCTTGAACTGCTTCCTCTTCTGTCTGTGCAATCAATACACCTTTACCAAGGGCCAAGCCATCAGCCTTTAAGACCGTTGGATAACGGTTCTCCGTGCGAATGTAGTTTATTGCTTCTTGGGCATCAGAGAATACTGCATAACCAGCTGTTGGTATCTGATACTTTTTCATTAAGTTTTTCGCAAATACTTTTGATGATTCAATGATTGCTGCATTTGCGTTTGGTCCAAAACAAGGAATTCCTTCCATTTCAAGAATATCAACCATTCCCATCGCAAGAGGATCATCAGGTGTTACCACACAGAAATCAACCTTCTCACTTCTAGCAAGTTCTACCATATTTGCTAAATCGATTGCACTGACATTAATACACTTGGCATCTTTCGCAATACCACCATTGCCAGGTGCACAGATAATTTCCTCAATTGTAGGATTCTCTTTTAGTTTACGTATGATCGCATGTTCACGACCACCGGAACCAATTACCAAAACCTTCATAGACTATCTCCTCTTAGTGGTGGAATAAACGTACTCCATTACATACCATGACAATATCGTACTTGTCACAAGTATCAATAACATGGTCATCACGAATGGAACCACCTGGTTGTACTACATATTTCACACCACTCTTGTGCGCTCTTTCAATATTATCTCCAAATGGGAAGAACGCATCAGAACCTAGTGCAACATTACTCTGTTGTTTAATCCAATCCTGCTTTTCCTCTCTTGTAAATACAGATGGTTGTTCTGTAAAGAATTGCTGCCATGCACCATCCTGTAATACATCTTCATAATCTTCTGAAAGATAAATATCGATTGTATTATCTCTATCTGCTCTTCGAATATCTTCTTTAAATGGTAAGTTCAACACTTTCTCGTGTTGACGCAACCACCAATTATCAGCCTTACTTCCTGCAAGTCTTGTACAGTGAATACGGGATTGTTGTCCAGCACCTACACCGATGACCTGTCCATTCTTTGCATATACAACAGAATTGGATTGTGTGTATTTCAGCGTAATCATCGCAATTAACAAGTCTAGCTTTGCTTGTTCTGTGAGTTCTGTATTCTTTGTCACAAAGTTTGTAAGTAATGTTTCGTCAATGTGAACATTATTTCTACCTTGTTCAAAGTAGATTCCATATACCTGTTTTCTTTCGATCTCTTCTGGAACGTATGTTGGATCGATTTGAATCACAGCGTAGTTGCCTTTTTTCTTGGCTTTTAGAATTTCCAATGCTTCTTCTGTATAACCTGGTGCGATAACTCCATCAGATACTTCTTTCTTTAATAGTAACGCTGTATCTTTATCACAAATATCAGATAATGCCGCAAAATCACCATAAGAACTCATACGATCTGCACCACGTGCCCTAACATAAGCACACGCAAGCATAGATAACTCTTCATCACCTGTAAAATAGATTTTCCTTTCTACTTCGCTGAGCGGTGTGCCAATTGCGGCACCGGCAGGACTAACATGCTTGAAACTTGCGGCACTTGGGTAGCCTGTTGCTTCTTTCAGTTCCTTAACAAGTTGCCAACTATTTAAGGCATCTAAGAAATTAATATATCCAGGCTTACCATTCAATACAGTTACCGGTAATTCGTGATCATTTAAGTAAATACGTGCTGGTTTTTGATTTGGGTTACAGCCATACTTTAATGCGATTTCTTTTGTCATAGATTCTCTCCTATTGGTTCTTGTTAAAGATGATTGTCTTCACTTCATCACTACCTGGTTCAATCTGTGTTACATATAGTGAAATCTTATTATCCACATTCAAGCTTTCCCACACATGTTGAGCAAAAGATTCAAATGGTTCTTTAACTAGCTTGAAAAGTACTGGTTCTCCTTCGAATGAAGGAAGTGGATTTTCATCACTTTGATATGTATGAATGATATGACCATACCCAGGTAATTCTTCTGTATAGTCAAAGAAATACCGACGTGTACTATTTGGATTGCCTTCTGCACTCTTTAAGATTGACATTTGATAATCAAAACCATTTACTATTGCCGATATACGCGGCGTATAGTTTGGCTCATCCGGTTCAAATGTGCGAAGGCGTAACGCTTCTTCAAACGTTTTACCTGCTTGCATGTTTTCATAGATTGTATCTGTTTGATCACCATTTGTAACAATCAATTTGTTTCCCAGTTTTCTAACTGGGGAATAGATAATCAGTGAAGGGTCAACCAATTTAGAAATATCATACGCTTCTGTACGAATACCATCCTCTGTCTCCGTAAAGATTCGATTTCTACTATTTTCACTACGACCCATGATAAAGTATGCGATACGCATCTTTCTTCCACATGGTGTACGTGCGATTACGATTCCTCTTCCAGGATAGTTTTTACTACCTAGGTATTCATATAAGTCTTTTGCTTGCATGTTATTTCCCTTCTAGTTCTTTCGCAATCATTTCTGTTGCTTGTGGTAGTAATTTCCACTCAGCTTCTTCCATGACTCTTTGTTGTAAAGTTTCTGGTGTATCTGATGGCAAGATATCTACTGCTTTTTGTAATAAGATTTTTCCTCCATCTGGTATTTCATTTACGATATGTACAGTAGCACCCGTAACCTTTACACCATATGCAAGTGCTGCTTCATGTACTTTCAATCCATAATATCCTTTCCCACAAAAGGAAGGAATTAAAGATGGATGAATATTGATAATACGATTTGGATATGCACGAATGATTGTTTCATCTAAAATCGAAAGATATCCTGCTAGTACAATCATATCGATTTGATATGATTGCAATT
>CALEMV010000351.1 GCA_937910655.1 uncultured Solobacterium sp. | reverse complement strand
CTTCCAACAAGTAAAATATTTCTTGTAGTCATTGCGTTTAGATATAAATTCTTAACATCTACCATATGCAGTGTTTCACGTTCATCAAAGATTTCACGCTCACTACCATTAACATTTTCAACAACTTTGATATCTTCCCTTTTACCTTGCATATAATCAAGTAAAGTATTTGTAGCATTCATTAATCCATCTTCAGACATACCGATACTTTCCGCTGTATGATTTATAGAATATTGAAAGCGGAAGAAAGAACGATTAAAGCATAATAAATCAATAGATGTTAATAAAAGCGATAGAAATAATGCTAAACCAGCAATTGCAGATAAAAATTTATAACCCTTCATGTTCCATCCACGCTTCTAAACGAACAACTGCTTTACCACGATGAGAGATACTATTCTTTTCTTCGTTTGTCATCTCTGCCATTGTTTTTCCAAATGGTTCATAGAACACAATTGGATCATATCCAAAGCCATTCGTACCAGCTGGTTCAGTAGCGACAACACATTCTACACTATCCTCAAATACAACCGGTTCATGATTTGGTCTTGTAACCGCAATTGCACATACATATCGACAATTACGATTGGTTTCATCTTTCATACGGTCCAATACCACCCGATTCTTATAGGAATATGGTGTATCATGTCCTAGCCAACGCGCACTCTGCACACCTGGCTGTTTATCAAAAGCATCAATTTCTAACCCTGAGTCATCAGAAATCGCCATGATGTTGTACTTATCTGTTATTGCCTGTGCTTTGATAATTGCATTTGCCGAGAATGTTGTTCCTGTTTCATCAATTTCTCCAATATCAGGAAAATCCGCTAAGCTTTTAACTTCAAATCCTTTAGGTTCTAACATCTCTTTAAATTCTTTAATCTTACCAGCATTCTTGCTAGCAACCACAATCACTTTATCCATTTCGATAGATTCCTTTCATCAGATATTGATAATCTATATTCTTAAATTCATTCACTGCATTTTTAAATGCAACGCTAAAAGTTGTAACTCTTCCATGCTTGCATACATATGGATCAATATACCTCTTTTTCGCATTAACCATGATGTCACCAAAAGGGTCTTTTGCAACATCATAAAGTCTTGTATATTCATCCCAAGTATTACATAAATCACTATGCGATAGCTTATTAACCACTTCAATTTCCGATAGATATAAATCAGATTCTGTAAGGGTTTTATCTTTCAATCCCTTGCGTAATATTTTAGCAAGTTTCTCCATCCCATAACGATCAAAGTCACAAGAATATATCATCCCACAAGATAGAGCACCAAATGCAAACTCTTCAGCAATATCGGGATTCTGAAACATGATTTCCTGTTTACCATCCTCACTAACACCGACCGTAAGATCTTTGTAATATTTCTCAATTTCTTCAATCGTACATTTGCGATAATTCAACAAATTTCCTAATGTATATTCTAAACGATCTGCAGATAATCTTGGAGCGTCATTATCCGCAATCGGATATACATGATAATCTGAAACTTCATCAACAGATATTCCATCACACAACAATTGATTCATAATCACTGTATCTTGAAGGATGAATTGTCGTGTATTATCTTCAGTTGATTCTTGCACTAAATAATCTTTCCTAACAAAATCAATCACGTGCGAAAAAGCTCTAGTTGAAATATCG
>CALEMV010000350.1 GCA_937910655.1 uncultured Solobacterium sp. | reverse complement strand
TATATTCCTGCATGTCTTTTCCACACAGTGTTTTATCAAAATCATATAAAATCGCTACTTTTGTCATGTGACTATTATACCACGCACCAATCTTCAAAGAATATTAGATAAATGAAAAAGACAGGCTGCTTTACCAGTTCCTGTCTAATGTATTAGATTGCTAAGAGTTTTAGAATTGCGGCTACATAGATTTCTGCTTGTAGCAATAATTCATTAATCTCAACATATTCATTTGCGTCATGGATATGATAATCCTTGCCTTGGAATGCGCACCCAAATGCGATTGTATTATCAATTCCCTTTGCGTATGTTCCACCACCTAATGTGATTGGTTGTGCATCCTTATCTCCAGTTACCTCACGGTATGCAGAACATAATGCACTTACAAGTGGAGAATCAATTGGGAAGAATAGTGGTTCATGTGTATGGAGTACTTCAATCACACCATTTTCATCTTCTAGATGTCCCTCCATTAACTTAAGCACCTTACGCGATGTTAAAGTAACTGGGAAACGGATATCGACAGAACCTTCAATGACACCATCCTGCATAGAGATTACACCATTGTTTTGTGTTAACGCTCCATATTCATCTGAACAGTTTGCACCAAAGCCACTACCATCAGTCGCTAGACCAAAGTGCTTGCAATAGAAGTCAACGAATCCATCTTGGAAACCAGACTGCTTTAAACCATCCATCAGATAGGATAATGCATTCTTTCCAAGTTCAGGTAAACTTGCATGTGCTGCGATTCCCTGAACAGAAATCTTAACATCATTTTCACCAACGTTCTCAATACTAAATTCAAGATTTTCATTATTGAAATAATCTTCTAGCGTCTTACGAGAGAAACTATTTTTATCAATAATTACATAACAGTTACGACAAACGATATTCTTTGCACTACCGCCTTGGATATCCTTGATGGTTGTATGTTTGGATAGGTAACGCATGGAAATCATGCCCTTTTCACCATGTACACCAGGGAAGTCACCATCAGGTGTAAATCCATAATCTACAGAACCTTCTTTTTCAACATAGTGTTTTAGGCACTTGGATCCAGTTTCTTCATTTGTACCGAAGATTAAACGAATTCTCTTTGTAAGTGGAACATTCATGTCCTTGATTACCTTTAATGCAATCATGCTGGCAACCATCGCACCCTTGTCATCACTTA
>CALEMV010000349.1 GCA_937910655.1 uncultured Solobacterium sp. | reverse complement strand
CTCGTCAAATGGCTTTATTACCATACGTAGAAGACTAATGACACAAACGACTATCAATGTAGGTAGTCGTTTTTCTTGTGCATAAAAAAAGAAGCGATACGCTTCTTTTTGAAGTTTACATGATGTGTGCAAAGACGGTTGCTAGAACAACGGTAATAATACCAGATGTACAGATTGCAAGACCTGCCATAGCACCCTGTAAGTCACCGAGTTCGATTGCCTTAGATGTGCCGATTGCGTGAGCACTAGCGCCAAGGGCTAAGCCTTGAGCAATTGGGTCGGTGATATGGAAAACCTTGAATACGATATCTGCGATGATTGCACCAAAGATACCTGTTACGATGATAACTGCAACTGTTACTGGTACGATACCACCTAGTTCTTCTGCAATACCCATACCGATTGCAGTAGTAATTGATTTTGGTAAGAAGGTAACGTATTGTTCGTGGTTGAAACGAAATAATAAAGCAAGGATCAGTACTGTTGTTACACTGCTAGCACAGCCGCATGCGATAGAGATTGTAATCATTTTCCAATTGGATTTTAGTCTTTCAACTTCCTTGTAAAGAGGTACAGCTAACGCAACTGTCGCTGGTGTTAACAACCAACTGAGATATTTTGCGGAAGAGTAGTAGGAATCGTAATCAACATGGAAAATCTCGACAAAACCGATTGTAAAAATAATCGCAATGAGTAATGGATTAAAGATTGGTAACTTGAATTTTTCACGGCATAAGAGTCCAACAAAGAAGCCCATCAATGAGATGACAACACCCATCGTTGCACTATTTAACATCACATTATTCATGATCAAAATTCTCCTTGCGTAATAACATAGATACTTTGCCAGTGATAACCATAACAACAAATGTAGAAATCATCATGATAATGATGGATTGGATTAAGATGGGTTTTATGGATGTGGTAGATTGGATTAAACCAACGGCTGCTGGTATAAACATAATAGGCATAATATCAATCAAGAAATCAGCTGTATCATGTACTTCATTGATTTTAAAGATACCATGGTTGAGTGCGATGAATAATAAAACAAGACCATAGATAGAAGAAGGGATTGGTAATGGTATAAATTCATGCAGGATTTCACCAATACATGTAAAGAATAAGATAATTAAAAACTGACGCATGTGCTTCATAGAAAAACCTCCAAACGCATGTTATTATCCCATTATTTTATTGATAAGGATACCTATTTTTTTAAGTTTTTTGATGATAGTGCTTTCATTCTAGCGAATATAAACATTTTGTATAAAATGTTGGGAAAATTGTTTTTTTAACAAATACCCTTTGTAATCGTCTTGTTTATTTCATATAATACCTATGTGCCACATATCGTATATGCTTCCGAATTGGCGGAAGTGTCTCTACCCTGCTACCTTAATAGCGGGACTACGGTTGTCTCTATTCTTTTTTAGTGACTTCCTGTTGAGATGCTACTCGGCAGGATTTTTGTTTTTTAGGCGACGATGTGTGAATGAAAAAGGGGGATATTTATGTTAGAAAAGTTATTTCATTTAAAGGAAAACGGCACAACAGTTAAAACAGAATTGATTGCAGGTGTTACAACATTTATTACAATGGTTTATATCCTTGCGCTCAATCCATCCATCTTAAGTGCTTCTGGTATGGATGCAGGCTCTATTTTGACAGCGACTGCAGTCGCATCCGCAATTGCATGTTTCTGCATGGCTGCGTTCTCAAATATGCCATTTGCATTATCTGCTGGTTTAGGCTTGAATGCTTACTTCGCATACACAGTGTGTGGTGTTATGGGTTATCCTTGGCAGGTTGCGTTAACAGCAGTACTTGTGGAAGGTATTATCTTTATCATCATGTCACTAACAAGTGTTCGTGAAGCAATCTTCAACGCAATTCCAGTACAATTAAAGGTTGCTGTATCTGTAGGTATTGGTTTCTTTATCGCATTTATTGGTGTACAAAATGCACATATCATCGTTGATGGTGCAACACTTGTTAGTCTATATTCATTTACAGGTGGTATTGCGAATGGAACATTCTCATCACAGGGTGTTGGTGTAATCTTGTGTATGGTTGGTGTTGTTTCTATTGTAGTAATGCTCATCAAGGGTGTTAAGGGATACATGTTATGGGGTATCTTATTAACTTGGGTATTAGGTATCATCTGCCAATTATTAGGTATCTATGTACCAAATCCAGAATTAGGTTACTATTCATTAATCCCAACAGCGTTCTTCTCAATGCCAAATTCTATCGCTCCTACATTCTTCCAATTTGACTTTGCGTTTGTGGCAAGTCATCTAGCAAACTTCATTGTAGTAGTATTTGCATTCTTATTCGTAGATGTCTTCGATACACTTGGAACAGTTATTGGATGTGCTTCTAAGGCAAATATGTTAGACAAGGATGGAAAACTACCAAGAATTAAGGGTGTGCTATTAGCTGACGCTGTTGGTACAACAGTAGGTGCTATCTTAGGTACATCCACAATCACAACATTCGTTGAATCTTCTTCTGGTATTACGGAAGGTGGTAGAACAGGTTTAACAAGTGTTACAACAGGTATCTTGTTCTTAGCTGCTTTGTTCTTATCACCATTATTCTTAACAATTCCTTCCTTTGCGACAGCACCTGCATTGATCGTTGTTGGTTTCTTGATGATGCAGCAGGTTGTTAACATCGAATGGAACGATATCACAAAGGCATTCCCATGCTTTGTATGCATTACAATGATGGGCTTTGCATATTCAATTTCTGAAGGTATTGCATTTGGTTTTATCTCTTACACATTCATTCATGTGATTACAGGTAAGGCGAAGGAAATTTCACTCTTGATGTATATTCTTACAGGACTATTCATCTTGAAGTTCTTCATTATCTAAACAAATGATCAGGTTCACTTTAATGTGGACCTTTTTTTCATTTATAATACTGATAAGAGGTGTTTGTATGATTTATACAGTAACGATGAATCCTTCACTGGATTATATTGTGCAATTAGAAACATTTGAAGAAGGAAAACTTAATCGTTCTATCTTTGAGCAGATTGATGTTGGTGGAAAGGGAATTAATGTGTCCATCGCCTTGAAACATCTAGGAAGAATTAGTACACCACTTGGATATGTGGCTGGCTTTACTGGGGACGAGATTGAGCGTCGTGTGAGTAGTCATGGACTTATTCCAGAGTTTATTAAGTTAGATCATGGAGAATCTCGTATCAATATCAAGATGAAACATGAAACAGAAACAGAAATTAACGCTAGTGGACCAACGGTGGAAAAAGAAGATATTGAAAAGCTATATGTAAAGTTGGAACATCTCACAGATGGTGATGTACTCATCCTTTCTGGTAGTATGGCATCTGGTGTTGAAGAGAATTTCTATGCGGATGTAATGAAGTTTCTACAAGGAAGAAAGATACGGATTATCGTAGATGCTGGAGGTAGTGTATTAAAGACGGTACTTCCGCATCATCCATATTTAATCAAACCAAATCAACATTAATTATCAGAAATATTTGGTCAAAAGATTTTAGAGAATCAAGTAGAAGAGTATGCATGCAAATTGGTAACGATGGGTGCACAAAATGTGCTTGTTTCACTAGGAGAAAATGGAGCAATACTTGTAAACAAGCAAGTATATCGAAGTGCTGCACCACATGGAGAAATATTAAACTCCGTAGGTGCTGGAGACTCTATGATTGCGGCATTCTTGGCTAGTAAATTAAATGGAGAAAGTGATCAAATAGCACTAGAGAAATCTGTAGCGATGGGATCAGCGACTGCGTTTTCCTATGGTATTGCTGAGCAAGAGGCGGCAGATATCTTATATAAAGAGATGGTGAAATAGATGAATGAATTCCAAGAATATTATTATAGTCACCCTTATGCAAGAGAACTAGATACATTTGTTCTATCCTGTCATGCATGCAAGGAAGGATATGAAATTGTTTTGAAAGATACAATCTTTTATCCAGAAGGTGGTGGGCAGCCTTGTGATAAAGGTACAATTCAAGGTATAACTGTACTTGATGTACAACGGAAGGAAGATAAGATTGTACATATATTAAAACAACCACTTCCGTTAGGAGAGAAAGTACATTGTGTAATCAATTGGGAACATCGTTATGATTTGATGCAGAATCATACTGGGGAACATATCTTTTCGGGCCTAGTTAAGAAGTTATATGGATATTCTAATGTTGGTTTTCATATGGGTGAATATATCTGTGCAGATTTCCAAGGTGAATTAACAGAAGAAATGATTCAAGAAGTTGAAAGACGAGTAAATCATGCAATCTGGGCAAATCTATCAGTAAATGAAATCTTTTGTACTCCAAGTGAAACCGGAAAGTATGAATATCGCTCTAAGATTGAGATTGCCGGGATAACACGTATTGTGTCAATTGATGGTTATGACATGTGTGCATGTTGTGGTATGCATGTTAGTCATACTGGAGAGATTGGAGTCTGCAAAGTTATCAATTTTGAAAAGACAGGAAATAAAACAAGAGTATTCTTGTTGAGTGGAAGAAAAGCATTTGACTATCTCAATCACATTCAACAAGAAAATAGTAAGATTTCAAAGTTACTATCTGCAAATCCATTAGAAATCTCGAGTGCAGTTAGTGATCTTGGACAGCGATATTTAGATCTACAAAAATCCTATCGTCAATTATCTACCGAGATAATTTTAAAGGATGCAAAACAAATTCCTATGCATGATTCGATTCTATATACTGCTTTACTAGCAGACTATGAAGTGATGCGTGTATTTTGTAATTACTGTATCAAAAAGGGTATTTCAACTGTTATGGTGATTGCAAAAAATGAAATTGGTTATGCCTATGTCATCATGAGTAAGAATGTTGACTTACAATCGATTCGTGCAGAATTCAATACACGAATACATGCAAAGGGTGGTGGAAATGGTGAAATGATGCAGGGTAGTTGTACAGCAACTCCAACAGAAATTTCGGGTGCATTTACTACTCTAACAGGGGCTACAATGCATATTGTTTCCTAACATTTCCTAGAAATAATAAATTCTTTAAAAACTATCACAAAAAGCGTAAGCAGATGTGAATATTTTCGTTTGACATCATAAAGTCATGTGATACGATTGATTTGTTAAAAAGCGAAGGAGGCTTAAAATGAAACTTGTTTTAATTAGACATGGTGAAAGTGAATGGAATAAGCTCAACCTTTTCACAGGTTGGACAGACGTTGAACTTTCTGAGAAGGGTGTAGAAGAAGCTAAGGCTGGCGGACGTGCTTTAAAGGAAGCAGGATTCGACTTTGATCTTTGCTATACATCATATTTGAAGCGTGCAATCCACACATTAAACTTTGTATTATCTGAAATGGACCGTGAATGGTTACCAGTTACGAAGACTTGGAAGCTTAATGAAAGACACTATGGTGCATTACAGGGCTTAAATAAGGCTGAAACAGCTGAGAAGTATGGTGAAGAAAAGGTTAAGATCTGGAGAAGATCATTTGATGTTCAGCCACCTGCTTTAGATCCAACAGATGATAGAAATCCAGCATTACAGGAAGCTTACCGTAATGAAAATAAGGATGAACTTCCATTAGCTGAATCCTTAAAGGATACAATTGCTCGTGCAGTTCCTTACTATGAACAGGAAATCTTACCACAGATGAAGGCTGGCAAGCGTGTCATCATCGCCGCTCACGGTAATAGCTTACGTGCTCTTGTTAAGTATTTTGAAAACTTAACAGATGAAGAAATCATCGGCGTAAACATCCCTACAGGTGTTCCACTCGTTTACACATTCGATGACAACGGAAAGTTCATCTCTAAGGAATACTTAGGTGACCAGGCTGCGATTGAAGCTAAGATGGCTGCAGTTGCTAAGCAAGGAAGCGTTCAAAAGTAAACAAATCAAAAAGAGCCAACTGGCTCTTTTCTTATGCAATCGCATCAAGCTGTACTTTACGTACACAAGAATGTTTGAGTAATTGTTTTAACAGATTGTCTGGAGTATTTTCCATCTTAGAGATATCTAAGCTAATTAGTACTGTTGCGTATCCATCTACTGGAATGGCTTGTGAGATTGTTAAGACACTAGCTTGCGCTTTACTTAGTGTTTGTAGTACTGCTGTTAATGCGCCACTTTCATCTTTTAGGATGAGAGAGATTGTCATTGTACGTGAAGTGGCGTTATCAGAAATCTCAAATAGATAATCTTTATAACGATAGTAGGTATTTCTGGAAATACCTACTTTTTTGACGGCTTCTGTCACGGTTTCAACTTCGTGATTTTCAAGTAGAGATCTTGCTTGAATGACTTGGTTGAAGTATTCTGGCAAAATTTTTTTATGAACGATTAGGTAATCGGAGTTTTGCATGTGCTTACCTTTCTATTTCTGTACCATGATAGGCAACATCCAACTGTAGACACTGCCAATGATGTGGAAGGGAGGCAATCTTTAAACGTGCTGCTGTACTTAATTCTTTCTTTGCAATACTTAAGCAGGTTGAACCTGAGCCGCTGATGAGTAAGATTCCATCAGTATCTTCCTTTACAATTTGTTGGATTGTCTCAAAATATGGAATTAATTTTTTGCGATAAGGTTCATGAATGATATCGTGTGTTGAGGCTGAAAGTAGAGAGAGATTTCCTTCCTGAAGTGCTTGTGATGTGAGTATCGCATTACTAATAGCTGCAGCGACTTTTGCGCGTGAGTAATGATCTGGTAATGCGGCACGTGCTTCTTCTGTGCTTACCTCGACATTTGGCACAAGTG
>CALEMV010000348.1 GCA_937910655.1 uncultured Solobacterium sp. | reverse complement strand
GTTGTGTACGCCACTCTTGGATCTTCGCATGATGACCACTCAATAAGATATCTGGCACCTTATCTCCCTGGTAATCTGCAGGTTGGGTGTATTGTGGATATTCAAGTAATCCATTTTCATGAGATTCATCATCAGTAGAACCTTCACGAATCACACCATTCAGTAAACGAATCACACTATCCATAATGACCATAGAAGCCATTTCCCCACCCGTTAGAACGTAGTCTCCAATACTGACAAGTTCATCTACATGTTTGTTAATACGTGCATCAAAACCTTCGTAATGTCCACACAATAGAATCAAGTGGTCTTTTTGAGATAACTCTCTTGCCTTGGATTGGTTATAGACATTACCTGCTGGTGACATCATCATACTGTAGCTATTTTCACTCTTTACAGAATTGAGTGCGTCCAGTACTGGTTGACATTTCATTACTTGTCCAAGTCCTCCACCAAATGGCTTATCATCCACATGGCGATAGTTGTCATGGGCAAAATCACGTATCTGAACAAAGTCTACTGTAACGAGTCCTCTTTCAATCGCACGGCCAATGATTGAAGTACTAACAAAGTCACGATACATCTCTGGAAATAGTGTTAATACGGTAATCCTCATAACAATCCTCCCATACGATGAATTATCATCACTTTTTTATCTAAATCTACATTCTTTACAATCATTGGAATGTAAGGAATTAGCACTTCTTTTGCGTCTTCTAATTGAAGACGTAAATTATTTTGAGCACCTAGTGTTTCTTCAACGCTGATGATTCTACCTAATGTAATACCTTCTTCATCCACAACTGTTAAACCAACAAGGTCTTTGCGATAGTATTCGCCCTTTTTGAGTTGTTTACGATCTGCTTCATCGATGTAGATTTCACATCCCTTATACTGTTCTACAAAGTTGATATTTTGCAAGTCCACAAAAGATACAAGCGGAAAGCCTTTGTGCTTACGATAGGAAGCTACCGTAAGTGGTAGATATTTCTCATCGACACGAATATATACTTGTTTACCCTTGGTATATCTTTCTTCATCAAAGTCAGAGTAACTTTCAATCTTTACTTCTCCTTTGATACCATGCGTATTGATAATTTTTCCAATACAAATATATGCCATCTTCCCTCTCCTTTATTTTCAAAAAAAGGATGCCGTAGCATCCTTAAATCTGTTCGAACTTGATTGTTACTTTCTTGTTATTACTATGAGAAGCAACGGACATTACTTGACGTAATGCGCTTGCCATACTGCCCTTTCTGCCAATCAGACGAGCAATATCATCATTTTTTGCATAAACATGTAACAAAACTTCTTTATCATCTAAGCTAGGCATCAGACGTACATCCAAGGATTCCTTGTCTTCAACCATTGGCTTAACTAGATTTAGAAGTACCTTATCCAGCTCTGCCATGATGCTTACGCTTTCTTCTTAGCGGCTACCTTCTCATCATGGAACTTCTTCATGATACCTTGACGAGAAAGAATGTTTCTAACTGTATCAGAAGGCTGAGCACCGTTTCTTAACCAATTAAGAGCCTTTTCTTCATTTACTACTACTGTTTCAGGTTCTGTTGTTGGATTGATATGTCCGATTGTTTCGATTTCACGTCCATCTCTAGCAAAACGTGAGTCTGCCGCAACGATACGATATCTTGGAGCCTTCTTGGCACCCATTCTCTTTAAACGTAATTTAACTGCCATGGTATAAATACCTCCTATTTCTTACATGTTTATTATACTGATTCGAAATTCACTGTCAAGTAAAAAACCTTTACATCATTAAAATTTAAATGGATTCTTTCCACCAAAGCCATTTGGGAAGTTTTGGCCTGCACGCTTTTGTGCATTACCCATCATCTTTTCTAGATTTTCTTGGTTTAAAGAGCCATTTCTTTGCATATTGCCCATGGAGTCCATAAGCTTCTTCATCTTACCAAACTGGTTGATGAGCTTATTCACTTCATCTACACTACGACCAGATCCACGTGCTACACGCTTCTTCATTGTGCCACGCATCTTTTCTGGATGTGCTCTTTCTTCCATTGTCATGGACTGAATGATAGCCTTCATATGACGCATAGAGTCGCTTGCCTTGGCTTCATCTAACATACCAGCGTATTGGTTCATACCTGGAATCATCTTCATAATGCCACCAAGAGGACCTAACTTTTGAATCTGTTCAAACTGCTTTAACATATCATCCATTGTAAATTGACCCGCAAGCATACGCTCAGCCATCTTATTGGCTTCTTCAAGGTCTAACTTCTCCTGGGCCTTTTCTACAAGAGTAACAACGTCACCCATGCCAAGAATACGGTCAGCCATACGATCAGGATGGAAGATATCCATATCCTCAATCTTTTCACCTTCACCGACAAACTTGATAGGAACGCCTGTGATCTTCTTAACAGAAAGAACACCACCACCTCTGGAGTCACCATCAAACTTCGTTACAACTAAACCAGTTAATGGTAACGCATCCTTAAAGGCTTGCGCTACGTTAACGATATCTTGACCAGTCATCGCATCGACTGTAAGAAGAATGTCGTCTGGATGAACAAGTTCATTGATATCCTTTAACTCATTCATTAATGCTTCATCGATATGTAAACGACCAGCAGTATCGATAAATACTGTATCGAAACCATTCTTTTCAGCGTATTCCATACCCTGACGAACTGTTTCAACCGCTGGAGTTTCAACCCCTAAGGTAAATACTTCTGTATCGATTTCCTTACCTAATGTCTGTAACTGATCAATCGCCGCAGGACGAATGACGTCGGCCGCAATTAACAATACCTTCTTATTGAACTTTTCTTTACAGATACGTGCAATCTTAGCTACGCTTGTTGTCTTACCTGTACCTTGTAAACCGACAAGCATAATTTTAGTAATGCCATCTTCTACAAAATTGAGACCAACTTCTTCTGTACCAAGTAATTCAATAATTTGATCATGAACAATCTTAACGAGCTGTTGTCCAGGTTCTACGCTCTGTAGTACTTCTTCACCTCTGGACTTTGTACGAATCTCATCTAAGAATTCTTTTACAATACGATAGTTTACATCTGCTTCAAGTAATGCTAAACGCACTTCTTTCAGCATGTCTTCCATGTTATTATCCGTTAACGTACCCTTACCGGCCACATTACGTAACGCTTTATTCAGTCTGTCACTTAAGGAATCAAATGCCATGTTTTATACCTCACTTTATCAAACGTCCTTATTTTATCATAGTTATCTCTGCTTTAGATATAGTGAAGTGTCTCAATTCTCTACTTAACGAATAAACTCAACCTTTTCGGCAATTAACTCCATCGCTTTGGTCTGTAGATTCACTTCTACCCTTCCCTTAATCGCAATCACTGTTCCAATCTTACACGCAGCCTTACAAGACTCCGCAATCCCACGCCACAGGCGCACAGTAAAAACATCAGACATCACTCCATTGTCCGTAAATGCACGTTGACACTCAATCTCTATCGTCGATTGATTCTCTGAAAGATTCGTCCCTTGTATCAACGGTAAAGAATGTACCTTTCCTAATAGCACAAATGTATTTAACATAATCCACCCCCATTCACTATGTACACTGTTCTATTGTCTATTCCACGAAAAAAATCGTTGAATGATTCAACGATTCAAAAGTTGATATTTACATCTTATCACGCATACAAAATACGATGAATATTTTTCCATTATTCTAATGCTTGCTTAAAGTCTTCCAGTAAATCTGTAATATCCTCAATGCCACAAGATAAGCGTAACAGTTCATCGGTTACTCCCTGTTCTAAGCGCTCTTCTACACTTAAGCAAGCATGAGACATCGTTGCAGGATGAGATAAAATTGATTCCACACCACCTAAACTTACTGCCAAAATTGGAATCTTTACTTTCCTTGTAAAAGACATCAAATCATCTTTACTTGCAAGAGAAAAGGATAATACTGCACCACCACATTTAGCTTGTGACATATGAATATCATGACCAGGATGGGAATCTAAACCTGGATAATATACTTGTTTGATTTTTGGATGATTGTACAAGAATTCTGCGATTGCTTGTGCATTTTCAGATGACTGTTTCATACGTAAGCCCATTGTCTTCATACCACGCATAATTAACCAAGCATCTTGTACACCTAAGATACCACCAAAGTTCTTTCGAAATAGAACTAACTGCTTGTAGTAATCTTCATTATTTGTCGCAACAACACCAGCCACTACATCACTATGACCATTGATAAACTTCGTAGCACTCTCTACAACAATATCAACACCTAACGCAAGTGTATCTTGGAACAATGTTGTCATAAAAGTGTTATCAACTACCGCAATCAATCCATTCTTTTTTGCAATGGACACGATTGCGCCAATATCACATATCTTTAATAAAGGATTGGATGGTGTCTCAATATAGATCATGCGTGTTTTAGCTGTAATCGCACTTTCTATCTCTGCAAGATTTGCCATATCTACAAAACTAGCTGAGATTTGATAACGAGGTAGAATCTTCGTCGCAAACTGACAAGTACCACCATACACTTCCTTTGGAAGGATGACATGTTCACCAGCATTTAACAACATCAAAACATTCGATATCGCACTCATACCAGAACTAAAACTCAATGCATATTTGGCATTCTCAATACAACGAAGACCATCTTCTAATGCATCAATCGTTGGATTGGAGAAACGGGTGTACAAATACTTCTGCTCATCACAATACAACTCTGTATTATGAAATGTGGACGTTTGATAGATTGGTATGCTGGCAGCACCAGTATATTGGTCTAATACGGTGTAACCGTGCAATAACTTTGTATTCTGTTTCATTTTCTTCCCCACTAAAAATTATGAATGATATTGGTTAGTAATTATTGTCGTTGAAACATCTACTTATAGCCTACACCCATCTATGATAGCTTTCAAGAAAGCAAAAAGAAAAAGCCACCTCAGTGACTTATAGATTACTTCGATAATCCTAACAAGGACTTAATCTTATTTTGAATACGGATATTGCGTTGTGCCTTTTTGATGTCTCCTACCCATCTACAGGAAGAATGACAGCCAGAACTACAATCTCCACTACAGGAGCTTACTCCATTTTTCATCACATATCGAATATCAAATGCAATAATTACAACAACGACCAATAATACTATTAATGTTGAAAGGTTCATATTTACGCTCCTTAAGTTAACTATAACTAACACTATTAGTATACTTCTTTTTTCTGATTTGAAAAGTCAAACGCAATAAAAAATTAAACGTGATGCACTAACATTGCCAAACGTATCAATTTCTCGTCTTTTTCAAAATCGATATCAAATAATTTTTCGATTTGCTGTAGACGATACTTAACGGTATTCAGATGAATATAAAGCCCTTCTGCAGTCTTCTGTTTTGAGTATTGTGAGTTAACATACATACACAATGTCACGTAATACTTCGTCTCATACTTACAATCATACGCAATGAGTTTTTGTATTTTTAAGTCAACCAATGTATCTAGTGGTAATTGTTTTTCTAACTGGCTATGCAAATAGGAATCAATTAGATTCTGGAAGTTTGCCTCTCTCCCCTTTGCCTTACTAGCTGCATATTCTGCCTGTCTTGCGTATCCATCAAGATGATGAAGTTTTTCAAACTGCATACTATATCCAACATGAATATTTGGGTATTGTTTCAAATCAATATAGTTTGTGCTTGCCAATAAAAGATAACACTGTTCATTCACAATACCACCTAATAGGTTTACATCACTCTTCTGTATCTCACTTAAGAAAGAACGCAATACAGTAATACGATTTGTAATCGTAGTATCAATATATGCAAGCATGTAAGTACCCTTAACGAGATAACCAGTTTCTTGTAGTAATTGAAGACCTAGCGATTGACTCTCTTCATCTTTTTGTAGCAGTAAGGTAAATGCTTGTTCACGTTTCGATCCATGATTTGTAAGTTGATGACGTAGATAGATTGATGAAGCATCCGCAAATAATTTAACATCCTCTTCACTGATTTCATTCTCCACCGCAACCGTAAGTTTTCCAATCGACTTCTTTTTTGCAAAAATATCGATTACATAAACATCTCTTTGATACTCCGTATCGAATATACGCAATGGTTTTCGAATACCATTCTCATTGAGTAGTCCTCGTTCTATCAATCGATTTACAAAGCTTCGTTTTAGTTTTGCATCTTGTAAAAATGATAAATATACGTAAGCATCTGGTACCTTAGAGCAGGTTACT
>CALEMV010000347.1 GCA_937910655.1 uncultured Solobacterium sp. | reverse complement strand
ATACGAGATCATGCCTAGTCTCGTGGGCTCGGAGATGTGTATAAGAGACAGGCATGGGGCAAGACTGGCGAATCCGTTGGTGCATGTAAGAAAGGCGAACGGCTATTTGTAGAGGGGCGATTACAAACACGTTCATATGAGGATAGCAACGGACAAAAGAAATATGTAACAGAGGTAGTTGCTAATTTCGTAGGGCGAAAATTAGATGGTGAATTTGATAGTGGTAGTAACTTTGATAGTTTTGAACAACCGCAAAATGAAAATATTCCGTTCTAAGAGGTGAGAAAGATGAAACAATTTAAAATTATAGGATATGTAACAATTGGATTTGAAAAAATCGTAGAGTGTGAAAACTTTAAAGAGGCCGAAGAACAAGCTAATGTAATTGCACTTACAGAAGATGTAGACGGCCGTGATATGAATGAATGGTTTGATAGCGTAGAAGTCGAAGAAGTGGAAGAGTTGGAGGAATAGAAATGTTAGTCAAAGATAGAACAAAATATTGCTGGGTAGACGACCAAATAGCAGGTGAACCACAAGGCAGTATTAAAGATGCCATCTTAGATTATGTAGATAATGAATATAACTATGGTGATTTTGATGCTTTAAGTCGCGAAGAATTGTTACAAACAACAATAGAAATAGGTCATCCATATAGATATGTACCTGAGATAGACGGCGAACGAGTAATTTGGAATGTGTGTGATTACGATTTAGATGATGAAATCGAAGAATGGTCAGACGATTACATGAAAGATGTTAAAAACGAACACGTGGACGAACTGAGTGAAGAACTAACAAAAGTGTTCCAAGCGTGGGAAAAACGTCATGGGTACGATCTCAAATCTTGGGTTGTACAAGAAACAAAACCATATCGTATTGGTGATTACATCGACAAATAGGAAGATTGATTATGAAAGTACCATGTAAGGGGCGAGTATATAGGAGATGCATATATGGGGATTATTTGATGATGGCAATGGCTGTTATCGCCAAGCAGTAGATGAATATAACATGAATATGGGGGGGCAGCACACAATAACATCAATAGGAATTGGTGATGCGTGTGTTACTCAAGACCTTGCAATCAATACACTACATAAACCAAATGCACTATGGGAAACACTAGATGGACTAGAAAGACCTGATGTTATTCTAGCTAGTCCACCATGTGAAAGCTGGAGCGTGGCAAGTGCGATGAAAGGTGGTAATGCGTGTTGGAAACAAGAAAAGGATATGACAATAAACCTATTTGGTGAGTACGAGCAAGGAAGTAAATTCACAATCAGAAATCACATTGATTATGAAAATTACCAATTCAAATATGATAAGTCATTTCTAACACGTATCAATGGTGAAATGTGTATCTATAACACGTTGAAAATCATTGAGCGGTATAAACCTAAAGTATTCGTGATTGAAAACCCTGCATATGGGCGGATATGGGAATACATAGCAAGTGTAATAGGGTTCGATATTCCATATGAAAACCTAACTTATTACAACAACTATGATTATCCGATTAAGAAACCTACAAAGTTTGGTAGCAACATCGATTTGAAATTATTAAAAGATAACATCAAAAACACAATCAAGTTTGAAAGTATGAATGTTAAAGGTATCAATCGATACAATGCTAGATCACATATTCCGTTGATGCTAGTACAAGATATATTGAAACGATGTGAGCAACATATAGAGAGGTGATGAAGATTGCCAACAGACAAGAAGAAAAAGAAAATAAACAGTAAGCAGAAAGGAGCAAGAGGTGAACGCCTATGGCGTAATTTATGCCGTTCCAATGGGTTTAATAAAGTAAGGCGAACAGTCCAATATTGCGGAAACACAGGCGATGCATCGGACTGCATCGGATTACCTAACATACACCAGGAAGTGAAATTCGTGGAAAATCTGAATGTGCGTAAAGCATATGAACAGGCAGAACATGATGCAATTCAAGCAGATAACGGCGATATGCCAATCGTTGCATGGAAGAAAAGTAATCAAAAGTGGCTCGTAATCATGAGTGCTGATGATTTCTTTCGCATCTATAGAGAAAGTGAATGGAGTGAGGAGCATGGCAGTTAATACATCGGTATATGGAATACCATACAACTGCAAAAACTGGTTAGCATTAGCATCGGTAGTATGGGGCAATCTTGATACAAACGAGGCAATTAAGGTTATCGGTGGTAAAGGTAGCGGATTGCCTAAGAAAAGAACTATACAAGATGAATTCAAATTGATTGATGATGTTATCGAACTATGCAAGCAAGGTATGACAAATAGGCAGATAATGACTGCATTGAATTTAACAAGCAATCAAGTAACAAGGGCGAAGATATGGGGTGATTGGATTAATGTTAGTAAAGAGATTGAATGAATATGTTGAATTGCCTACACGAGGCAGTAAATGGAGTGCTGGTTTAGATCTATATTGTCCGTTCGATGTTGTAGTACCAGCTGACACACAGAAAAAAATACCACTAGGAATAGCGGTACAGATACCTGACTTTCATGTTGGTTTATTGGTTCCTCGCAGTAGCATGCACAAGACACCACTACGCATGGCAAATAGCATGGGAGTAATTGATAGCGACTATACAGGGGAGATATGTGCGGTATATGACAATGTATCGTGCAAGAATTACACAATTAAGCGTGGCGAACGTATAGCACAGTTGTTAATTGTTCCGATATTATTGCCTGAGGTAGAAGAAACAGACCGATTATATGAAACGGAAAGAGGCAGTAATGGGTTCGGTAGTACTGGCAAATAAAAAGACAGTAGATAGACAGAAAAAGACAGTAAGTAGACAGTAGAAAGACAGTAAAAGGAGAAAACAAACATGAATAAATTAGTATTAGCAACAATGATTATGGGTTCAATTGGCGGTAATGTATTGGCAAGCGGTGTTGTAACAGGCCCTGTAGAGCCTAACACACAAGCACCAGTAGTAAGTGGTTACAATTCGGTAGCCGTAGGGGCAAATACAGTAGTTACAGGCACAAACACAATTGCAATTGGCCGTGATAATAAAGTAACAGGAAATGATAGTGTTGTAATCGGTGGTGGTAACGGAACAATTGAAGCTGACCAAGCAAGCGTAATTGGGTACAACAACTACGTAGGCAATAACAAAGAACAAACTGTATTGGGCGCTAACAATACAGTAGATAATCAAGGGGGTGTAGTAGTTGGTACACATAGCGTAGTGCGTGGTATCGATGCGGTAGTTATCGGTAACAATGCATCAGCACCTATTCAGAATAGCGTGGCGATTGGCACGAATAGCCAAACGGATAACCCTGTAGGTGTGCGACAAGTTGTATTAAATGGGGTAACTCACGTATTCGCAGGTGAGAGCCCTAACAGCGTAGTATCGTTTGGCAGTAAGAAAAGTGATACTTATAGTGGTATCAATAACTACAACCGCCAACTGCACAACGTAAGTGCAGGCCGTGTAGACCCTAGCAGTTTAGATGCAGTAAACGGAAGCCAGTTGTTCGCTGCATATGACGAGATTGAAACCAATGGTACACGCATTGCACGCAATACTACGAATATCTCTAATTTGACATCTAAGGTGGATAACAGATTTACAACGATTAACAACACTCTAAACGCTACAAACGAGCGTGTAGGGCAAAATAGCCAAGCCATTTTGGATAATACGGATAGAATTAATAGCCATGAAACACGTATTACGGATTTAGAGCGTAATACAGTAGGTCAAATCTCAAATGTGATGCATGAAGTAGCAAAAGCTGGTGCATCTAATGCAGCACTAAGTGCGTTGCACTACCTAGGCTACAATTCTGATGACAAACTAACATTTGCGGTAGGCTACGGCCACTACAAAAACGCAAATGATGTAGCCATTGGAATGTTCTATGCACCAACGGAACACGTTATGTTTAGCTTAGGTGCTACATTGGCCAACAAAATGATTAATGCAGGTGTATCGTTTAGACTTGGTAAGGGTTCTGAATATGAAACTAACCATAAAGGCAAAATCAAACAACTTGAAGATTTGGTAAATCAATTAGTAGCGGAAGTTGAAGAATTGAAAGCAGGTAAATAATATGTGTACACCAATAGGGATATGTACAGGTAATGTAGATAAGCTACAAACAAAAACGAAAGATTTCAAGGCAATGGCTAATATGAATGCAGAAAATAATAGAAAGGCAATCCGATTTGCACAAGAGTTATTCTTTAATGCGATCATGGGTGTATCGATAGTAGTTTTGATATTTGGATTTGTGATTTTAATTAAAGTGTTGATTGGATAGATATAGGCGGTGAAATATCCGCCTTATCATAAGAGGTTAGTATGTTAGGATATAGCGGATACGTTATACATTTTGATTATTTTATAGATGTACACAAAACAAAAGAAAGTGCTATGGAATTTCTAAAACAGTTAGCTTATGAAAGTGGTGAAAGCCAATTTGTAGTCGGTGTGGCTGTTAAAAAAGATGATGGTATAGTATTAGAATTTCCTGATTTATACCAATATGACGAAGTAAGAAAAGAATGGTATAAATTGTGGTGATAAAAAGCATAATGAGGTATAAGAATTATGAACGATAAACAATTTACGGATAATTTTTTTAGAACTATGTATGAATTAGGATATAAAAAAGCGGAAATTGAAAAAGGATATATATTTTTCTACGAAAAGCCAGTAACGTTAACTACGTGGGTTCCTAGCATTCCGATAAAATGCACTTGTTTTACAGATGAACCTCAATGTATTGATATTGCAGAATATCTAGGTATTGTTGACTGGAGCAAAGTAAAGGTTGATACACCTATATTAGTTAAACAGTATGAACAAGATGAATGGGAAAAACGACATTTTGCATATTTTAAAGATGGGTTAGTATATGCTTGGTTGTGTGGTGCAACGTCTTGGAGTGCTGATTATGAGGGCGATACAACCAATTGGAATTTGGCAAAACTAGCAGAGGTATAAATATATGACATGGTTTATGTTCTTTTGTTTATGGCTTGCAGTTGGTAATACAAATAATGGTTATGCAAATGCAATTATATTTGTAGCGTGGTGTGTGTTGGTTTATATGTTAGCCATTAATGGTGCATTTAAGGATTGAGGTGATTTGTATTTGAACGAACAGGAACTAATCGATCTAGCTATTGAACACTTGCAGCCTGTTAAGTTAGTAGATGTACAAATAGCATCTATCAAGGAAGAAATAGAGCAGTTAAGGGGCAATATAACTTCGATAGGTGCTATTGATTACTCAAAGGAT
>CALEMV010000346.1 GCA_937910655.1 uncultured Solobacterium sp. | reverse complement strand
CACTTAAAGCTCCCCCAATAACAGACAATCCCGTGCCAACTGTTGCACCAACGATTGCTTCCTTCATTGCGCCCTTTAAAGCATCTTTAAATATTCCCATGATATCCCCTTTAGTTAACTATATCTACATTCTAAATCTTATTAAAAATGTCCCATTTTTTCAACTTACCATTATAAAACCTAGTATTGTCAAGAAGCACTACACAATTATCCTTTCATCCTTTTTGGAATTCTTCTTTATTTTCACACGAAATCACATAGTATTTTATTAGCACTCTAATTTCGAATGTGCTAAAATCTTTTTATCCGAAAGGAGTTTTATAAATATGAATGATAACAAGAAGAAAAAACCTCTTGTGTACTACTATGCATTTGTCGCAATTGTATTAGTATTACTCAACTTGGTTTTACGACCTGTTCTTCAGCAGGCACAAATTGAAGAAGTTCCTTATAGTACATTTATTCAACAAACCACCGATGACAAAATTGATGAGGTGACAATTGAGTCTTCTCAGATTGTATATAAGCTCAAAGATGGTGATACAGTATACTCTACTGTAAAAATAAATGACCCAGATTTAGTTGATCGTCTCGAAAGTCATGACGTGAAGTTCTCTGGTACACGTGTACAACAGGGTTCTCTATTTATGAACATCTTCTTTGGTTGGATCCTTCCAATCATTATTGCGGTAATGTTAATGCGCTATGTTAACCGTACAATGCAAGGTGGTGGAAAAGATTCTCCACTTGGAGGTGGCGGTCTAGGTGGTATGTTTAACCTAGGTAAGTCAAATGCACGTGTTTACGATAAGGATAAGACAACAATTCGTTTCCATGATGTTGCTGGTGAAGATGAAGCCAAAGAGAATCTGCAGGAAATTGTAAACTACCTACATGATCCAAATCAGTTTAAATCCATTGGTGCAACTATGCCAAAGGGTATTCTCTTAGTTGGTCCTCCAGGAACAGGTAAGACCATGCTTGCAAAGGCAGTTGCGGGTGAATCAAACGTACCATTCTTCTCTATCTCAGGTTCAGAGTTTGTAGAGATGTTCGTAGGTATGGGTGCTTCCAAAGTTCGTAGCTTATTCAAGGACGCAAAAGAAAAAGCACCATGTATTGTATTCATCGATGAAATCGATGCGATTGGTGGTAAACGTAATGCAGGTAACTTTGGTGGTAATGATGAACGCGAACAAACATTAAACCAATTACTTACAGAAATGGATGGATTTGAAGGCAATAATGGTATTGTCGTACTAGCAGCTACAAACCGTCCTGAAAATCTAGACCCTGCTCTACTACGTCCAGGAAGATTTGACCGTCGTGTACCAGTTGAGTTACCTGACCTTCAAGGTCGCGAAGACATCTTAAAAGTTCACGCAAAGAAAGTTAAGACAGAACCTGGTATTGATTATAACGTAGTTGCACGCATGGCTTCTGGTGCTTCTGGTGCAGAACTTGCGAACATCATTAATGAAGCAGCTCTACGTGCAGTACGTGAAAAAAGAAATGCAGTAAGTCAGAAAGACTTAGAAGAAAGTATTGAAGTTGTTATTGCAGGATACCAAAAGAAGAATGCAATTTTAACAGACAAAGAAAAACTAGTTGTTGCATATCACGAAGTAGGACATGCATTAGTTGCAGCACTACAGACACATAGTGCACCTGTACAGAAGATTACAATCATCCCACGTACAAGTGGTGCCCTCGGTTATACAATGCAGGTAGAAGAAGGTAACCATCCTCTTTACACAAAGTCTGAATTAGAAAACCGTATTGCGACACTTACAGGTGGTCGTGCAGCAGAAGAAGTTGAATTTGGACAAGTTACTACAGGTGCTTCCAACGATATCGAACAAGCAACAAAGATTGCTCGTGCAATGATTACTCGTTATGGTATGAGTGATGAATTCGATATGGTCGCAATGGAAACTGTAAATAACAAATACCTTGGTGGTGATGCATCACTAGCATGTTCAGATGGTACAGCTTCAACAATCGATCAAAAGGTTGTAGCTCTCGTTAAACAACAACACGAGAAAGCAAAGCAACTATTAACGGAACATAAAGCAGATCTTGATCGAATTGCACAGTTCTTATATCAAAAAGAAACAATTACTGGCGAAGAATTCATGGCGATTCTTGAAAAGAAAGAAGACTTTGAATTACCAGTAGTACAATAGCCTTCACATTCGTGAAGGTTTTTCTTTTTGCCAAAAGAAAAAACCGGCATTCACCGGTTAAAAGTTTCTCGCTTCAATGTCCATCACCATATTAACTCTACGTTCATGGCGGCCACCTTCAAATTCAGTATTCATGAATTCATCTACAAGCATCTTCGCCGTTTCAATTCCAATGACTCTTGAACCAAAGGCGATGATATTTGCGTTATTATGTAGTCTTGAATATCTAGCACTATATGGTTCAGAGCAGATACATGCACGAATACCTTTCACTTTATTACATGCAATACCGATTCCAACACCAGTTCCACAGATTGCGATACCACGTTCTACTTCACCATTTACAACAGCCATTGATACCTTTTCACCCCAGATAGGATAATCTGTGCTTTCAGATAAATCTGTACCATAGTTAACAACCTCATGACCTTGTGATTCAAGATATGCAACAAGTTCCTTCTTCATCTCTACGGATGCGTGATCATTTGCAATACCGATTCTCATGCGGCTACCTCTTTTTTCAAATCTGAATGATTCTGTCTATGCCATAACAAGAATGCTCCTGCTAAGAATACAAAGATAGAAATAAACTGTGATGTAGAGAAAATCCAAATCTGTCCACGGATTAAATCACCACGTAAGAACTCTACTAAGAATCTACCTAATCCATAAAGAACTAAATACCATGCTGCTGTATCTTCAGGATGCTTGCCCTTTAATAAGTTTCTTAGTAAGAAAGCAAAGATTAAGAAGTTACCTGCAGAAGAAATTAACTCTGTAGGAATAACCTTGATACCAGCACCAGGTCCCAAGGACTCTGCTGGGAATTCTACACCATACCAGGCCGTTGTTCGAATACCATAACAGCATCCCGCAAAGAAACATCCAATACGTCCAAAGCCTTGACCAAGTGAAACCGCAGGCATTAATACGTTTGCATACTTCATGAAATCCCACTTTTTCCATTTACAGTAAATCCACGCCGCAATAATACCAGCGATGATACCACCATAAACTACAAATCCTTCATTACTCAAAATTACAACAGGATTTTTCAAGAATGTATCCCACACCGTCGCAATATAGAGTAACTTCGCTCCAATAAATCCAAAGATGATGATAAAGAAAATCATTCCATCAATCTTTTCATATTCTAGTCCATATTTTTTTGCTAGACGTTCTGATAACCAGAACGCAAACAAAATGCCAACTGCAATCATGAATCCATATCCATGTACAGTTATAGGACCAATTTTAAACCAATCATTAAACATTAAAAATTTCCTCCATGTATCTATTTTAAGTGATTGTATCGAAAATGAGAAGTCAGGCTATTCCGACTTCTCTTCTTCACTAGTTTCTTTTTCGGTTTCTACTACTCTTTCTTCTTCAACTTCCGCATCAACAATCTTTCCATTTACTTCAAAACTCTTCAAGAACTTATGGAATTTATCTGCAATAAATAAGACTACGAAGATATCAGATACTCCACAGTAAACTAAGCTTATCCCAATTACAACAAACAAGATTTTTTGTAGTTCTGCTCCATTCAAAACAAACATAACAACAAAACCAAGTACGATAGAAACAGCTGCTAATACAATGTACGTTGCGTATTGGGATGAACCTATTCGTTTCGCAACGACTGCATTCTGTAACTTATCAAAACCATCCGCAATGATAACCAGTCCAAGTAGGATTGGAATAATATCCAGTAAGATCTGTTGTTTAAAGATAATGATAAGACCACCTAAGATTGCCATAATGCCAATCGAGAATTCATTACGACGCAAGCTTTCTTTTACATTGATAACAAAGTATGTTGTAAGAGAAACAATACCATATACAACTAATGCGATACCTAACACGTATGCAATCAGATCTCTACTACTTTCTGGATAAACGATTAATAATAAACCTGCAAGAATATATCCAATTCCAACTAATATAGATCTCCATTTAATTTGTTTTAACATAGTAACTCCTTTTCCATAGAACTATAGTATCACCAAAATCATAAAAGAAATAATAGGAAACTCATCTTCTTAGCAAAAAACTCATATGATTAATCTTTGCGCACTTCATTAGGTCATATTTTTACTATTATGTAGTGTGCATATTTTCAATTATATAAAATAGTGTTTTTTA
>CALEMV010000345.1 GCA_937910655.1 uncultured Solobacterium sp. | reverse complement strand
GTGTAAAAGCGATTTAAATGCAATTTTCATTCACTGAACTTTGTGTGAAGAATCACAATATAAGAAATTTTCACAAGTGAGATAGTATAATCCCAAGAATTTGCCGGAAGATGTTACAATAAGTAGCGGAATGAAGGTGATTGTGTGAAAACTTTAGAGATTAGAGATCTTCACGTATCAGTAGAAGATAAAGAAATTTTAAAGGGTGTTAACCTTACAATAGGAGAAAATGAGGTTCACGCCTTAATGGGCCCAAATGGTAATGGTAAATCAACATTACTCGCAGCGATTATGGGTAATCCTGTATATACTGTTACAAAGGGTTCTATTACATATGATGGAAAAGATGTATTGGCGATGCCTGTAAATGAGAGAAGTGTTGCTGGTTTATTCTTAGCGATGCAATATCCGCAAGAGATTCCAGGTGTTACTAACAGTGATTTTTTACGTGCTGCGATGAACGTTCGTCGTGAGTCTCCGGTTCCATTATTTACATTTATTAAGTCTATGGAAAAGACTATCCAAGATTTACAGATGAAAGAAGATCTTGCCCACCGCTTCTTAAATGAAGGATTCTCAGGTGGTGAAAAGAAGAGAAACGAAATTGTTCAAATGGAGATGTTACGTCCATCCTTATCAATGTTAGATGAAATTGACTCAGGTTTAGATGTTGATGCGATGCATATCGTAGCGAATGCTATCAACAATCTACGTGCAGAAACAGGCATGTCATTAATGATTGTTTCTCACTATGAACGTTTCTTCGAATTAATTGAACCTCAATATACACACGTACTTGTAGATGGAAAAGTGGTACTTGAAGGAGACGGTCAGTTAGCTCGTAAGATTGATACAGACGGCTATGATTGGATTTACGCTGAATATGGTATTGAAGCACCTCGCGAAAAGAAGGCTGCTCATCGTCCAGCTAGTACAATTGGTAGTTGTGCTGTTCGTAATGCCGCAGAAGCAGAGGCTAAAAAGTAATGGAAATGATTCATGTAGATACAGATATTCAATTACGTGATGCGTTCAGTCAATTTGAAATTGATACTGAGCGTGATATTGAATTAACTTTTAGTGCAGATGCGGGCGAATATGAAGTATTTGTACGTATCAAAAACTGCGGTAAATTACGTATTCGTACATTTGCTTAGGCTGATGCACAAGTTAAATATCTGTTCTGGAATGACAATGAACATATGATCGAGATTGATGAGACGCATGAAGTATTGCGTAATGCAAATGTTGAGGTTGCTCATTGTGAAGTTAACCCATATCCAGTGAAGCGTAATACATACATGGCTTTAAGAGAGCATGGTGCGTATGGTCATTTAGTTTCTTCATCACTCGTAGCATCTGATAAGAATTACAAGCAGAATGTTGTCAACTTTGCTCAACATACATTAGCAAATATTGATAACTTCGCTGTTGTATTAAAGGGCGGTAAGTTATTTATCGATGCGATTGGCAAGATTGTAAAAGGTGCTTCTCGTTCAGAAAGTCATCAGAAGTCACGTGTAATGTGCTTTGATGATGGACAGAGTTCCACTGTGATTCCTGAACTATTAATT
>CALEMV010000344.1 GCA_937910655.1 uncultured Solobacterium sp. | reverse complement strand
GATGATGGTGCAGAAACATCACTCTTTGCAATCTTACCAGTACTATTTGTAAATGCGAATGAAATCTATGGCAACCATATGAGTGAGAAGAGCTTTGAAGTGTTAACAGGAATATCTCTGGATACATTCCTATCAATTGACGAAGTAAATCCATGTACTAAAGATGGATTTACACATAACAATGCTAGTAAGTACTTCCTATATAACGATTTATTGCAAGGTGTTTTCGATTCTGTTGTACAACCTTCGATGATAAATGAAATTCAATCTGTGTTACCAAAAATTTCAAACATCTCAACTGAGATAAGCGAGTTGTCCTATTACTTCAAAACAGTACAATCACTGATTGAAGTATTGGAGTTAAAACTCAATTTAGGCAATGAAATATATCATGCATACAAACAAAACGATTTACAAGCTTTTGATAAGATTGTTAATCAAATACTTCCAGAGTTAATCAAACGTATCGAAACTTTCTACAATGCATTCAAGAAACAGTGGTATCTAGAAAATCACAATCAAGGATTTGAAGTACAAGCTGTGCGTTTGGGTGGGTTAAAGCAGAGAGTAATCGATGTACGTGAACAATTACTGGCATATCAGAAAGGAGAGGTTGAAAAAATAGACGAACTAGAAGAAGAGCATTTAGATTTTCACTATTTTGATGATAGTTCGATAGAAAGACTGAATTATAATCTATGGTCACATATCGTATCGACATCAAAACTGTGAGGTATCAAAACCACTTAAATAATTAACAGGAGGAAAGACATGAAGAAAAAATTATTGAGTGCAGTATTTGCGGCCATGTTAGCTGTAGGTAGTTTAACAGGCTGTGGTAACAAAGCATCAGAAGCAAGCACAAGTAAGACAACAATCGAATTCTGGACAATCGACCTGAAGGCAAATTTCGAAGATTATTTTAAAACAATGATTGCAAACTATGAGAAGGAAAACCCAAATGTAGAGGTTAACTGGACAGATATTCCTTACGCAGATATGCAGTCTAAATTAGTAGCAGCAGTAGCTGGTGGAACAGCACCAGATGTAGTAAATCTCAATACACAATTTGCATTAACACTAGCTGGTAAAGGCGCACTTGTTGATTTAAACAAGGAAGCTACAGCAGAACAAAAATCAATTTATAATGAAGGCTTATGGAATTCAGCTAAGATTGGTGATTCTGTATATGCATTCCCATGGTATGCTTCACCAGATATTATGTTCAGCAATAAGGAACTAATGGCAAAGGCTGGTATTACAGAACCACACACATACGCAGAAGCATTGAAAGAAGCAGAAGACTTCTACAATAAGACAGGCGCATACCTATTCTTACCAGATGGATTATTCAACATGTTAGTCTCTGAAAATATCGACATCTTATCTAAGGATGGTAAGAAGGCAGCCTTCAATACAGACCAGACAGTGGCTTTGCTTGAACAATACAAAGCATTAACAGACAAGGGTGTTCTTCCTAAGACAAACTGGGGTTCATGGGATGAAGCATTGAAACTATTCGAATCAAGCAAATTAGCCATTGTAAGTTCATCAGGTTCTTCTTTAGGCAGAATTAAGGATGAAGCACCAGATGTATACAAACTCATCAATGTATCTACACCATTAACAGGTTCTAATGGCTTAAGCAGAAATCCATTAATGAACTTAGTAGTTCCAACAGCAAGTAAGAATCATGAAGCAGCCATCAAGTTTGCAAACTATGTTACAAATGATGAAAATCAGCTTGCATTCTGCAAACTTGTATCTATTTTCCCATCTACAACAAAGGCATCTGAAGATCCATTCTTCACATCTAATACATCTACTTTAGAAGGAGAAGCAAGTGCTATGTCTGCAAAGGCAAGCTTAACTTCACAGGACTTCTCACTAGGTATTGCTAGCCAAGATGCTATTGCTACAGCCATCAACAAGGCTTATGAAGCAAGCATCATCAATGGTGAAGATATCCGTGCATCACTCAAGCAAGCAGAAGAAGATGTAAACAAGATTCTCAGCGAAGCGAAGTAATGATTGATGTTTCCCCGAGCATAATCTAGCTTGGGGAAACATATTTATACACAAGGAGGATATGCATGAGTCTCACAAATAAAATGGTATCTCGAAGAAAAAGAAGAGAAACAAGAACGGCGTATGCCTTCATGACACCAGCTTTGATTATTATTACAGTCTTTACAATCATACCTATCATTGGCAGTTTGATACTGATGTTCTATAACTACTCCGTTTTAGGAGAAACAAAGTTTGTTGGTTTCCAAAACTTTATCAGTGCCTTCCAAGATAGAGAGTTTTTGATTGCGGTAAAGAATTCAATTGTATTTGTTGTCATTGTACCAATCATCCAGATTCTGTCGATTCTAATCGCATTATTTGTAAATCGAAAAATACCAGGAATTAGTCTATTCCGTACATTATTCTATATTCCAGTCGTTACTTCCATGGTAGCTGTATCTATCATTTGGGGATTCATCTTTGACCCACATGGAATTATCAATACCTTACTGATGGATCTTGGCTGGATTACCCAACCATTTGGCTTTTTAAGTGATAAGTATGCAGCGATGCCATGCTTAATGTTTATAACATTATGGCAAGGATTAGGATATTACATGATGATGTATCTAGCAGGTCTACAAGGCATTCCACAAGAACTCATCGAAGCTGCGAAAATCGATGGTGCAACAAACTTAGAAACAATTGTAAAAGTCAAAATTCCATTATTGAAACCATATATTTGGTTATGTACTTTGAATTCTGTTATTTCTGCGATTGGTGTATTTGATGTTGTATTCGTATTGACCAAAGGTGGACCAAATAACGCAACAATGGTTATCAACTACTATTCCTACGTAAAGGCCTTCGGTGACTTCCAATTTGGATACGCAGCCGCAATCGGAGCTTTACAGGCAATTATTACAAGCACATTAAGTATTGCAGTGTTTGTATATGGTAAGAAAGGAGGTATGTCAAATAATGAATAAAAAGAAATTACGTCAGAAAGATATCGTGAATTTGATATTTTCTTATATCTGTTTAATCGCAATCGCTATCTTATGTGCTGGCCCATTTATTTGGCTACTACTATCTTCTTTACGTACAGGCGCAAATATTTATGATTTACATTTCAAGTTAGAAGATTTTACTTTCTCAAACTATATTGGTGTTATCCAATATATGAATCTTGGAAAGTATGTACATAATACTTTAATTATTACATTGGGTGGTATTTTCTTGGATGTTTTACTTTCATCCATGTGTGCATATCCACTCGCAACGATGAATTTCAAGGGGAAGAAGATTATCTTTGGAATCTTAGTTTCTACAATGATTATTCCAGCAGCTGCTGGTATGATTATCAACTACTTAACAATTACAAAACTAAAATTATTGAATACACTACTAGGTGTTATCTTACCAAGTTCGGTGAAAACATTCAGTATTATCTTGATGCGTCAAGCATATCTTGGTGTTCCAAGAGAACTAATCGAGGCTGCTAGAATTGATGGTGCAAGTGAATTTAGAATTTGGTGGAAGATTATGTTACCAGGTATTATGCCGAGTATCTCCACAATTGTAATCTTTGACTTTATTGGATACTGGAATGCATTCTTATGGCCGATCATCGTTTTACAAGATCCAGATAAATATCCATTAGCCACTGCATTACAATATCTAAATGGATCATTTAGCTATAAGTTTGGATATGTCGCAGCTGGTACTATCATTTCCATTATTCCTGTACTCGCTGTATTTATCTTATGTCAGAAGAACTATATTGAAGCGGTGAGTGGCGCTGTAAAGGGATAATATTATGAAAAAGATTGTTTTATTACCCATGGACGAAAGACCATGTAACTATAAGTTCCCAAAGCGTTTATTTGAAAATGAAGAAATACAAATTATTGAACCTGAACAATTAGGCTTTAAAAAAGATGGTGCAGACTATCAAGCTATCAAAGAATTCTTATGTAAGGAATGTAAGGATGCCTACGGTTTGATTATCTCCATGGATATGTTGTTGTATGGAGGGTTAATTCCATCACGTATTCATCATCAAGATGAAGAAAGCCTAGTGAAGAAGTTGGAAATAATCAAAGAATTAAGAAAGGAAAATCCAAACTTAAAAATCTTTGCATTCCAATGTATCATGCGTTGCCCAAGTTATTCTAGTTCAGATGAAGAGCCTGATTATTATGAAGAATACGGAAAACAGATTCATGATTTAGGTGAAGCAGTAAACATGCATCAGGTTGGGATTTCACAAGGACAACGTATTAGTGAATTGACCAAAGAAATTCCAGAAGAATATATCGAGGACTTCATTTCACGTAGAGAAATCAATCGTCAGATGAATATGAATGTCATCGACTTATTACAAGAAGGGTATTTAGATAGTTTGATCATTCCACAAGATGATTCCACAACATATGGATATCCTGCAATGGATCAAAAAGTAAT
>CALEMV010000343.1 GCA_937910655.1 uncultured Solobacterium sp. | reverse complement strand
TAGATTTATTATTTTAGCTAGAGCATGCTTAAAATTTGATGTTTTTGATAAATTAGATAAAATTCAATCTAAAACTCTGGTTATAGGTGTTGCATTGGATCAAGTTATACCAGTAGAATTTTCTAATGAACTTGCTGAAAAAATTAATTGTCAGAAAATTATTTTTGAAAACTCTGGTCATGCAGTACATCAAGAAGTTTCTGATTTTAATAGAACAGTTTTAAATTTTTTGATAAGTAGTAATTAATAATTTAACTTTTCACTTGCGCATGGCGTAGCATTCACTAACCCTTTGGGTGAGGTGTATTGAAAACTGTACTTTTAACCATTAAAATAGAAAGGCAGGAGGTAAACACGAATGCTAAATAAATTACCAGAGAAATTAACACTGCTTAGAAAACATTACGGTCTTTCACAGGGTGATGTAGCAACAAAAATTAATGTGAAGTTTACCGATTATATGAATTGGGAAAATGGTAACAGTATCCCATCAATATCAAATATTCGTAAGTTATCTATGTTGTTTGGTATTCCGGTTGAATCTTTTATTGATAATCGTAAGGAAATTGAATTGCCTGAGGTAAAGGGAGTGCCACCAGTACAACCAGAGTCAAAACCAGAACCAGAACAAAAACTAGATGAAACATTAAAGACGGGAACAATTCATACACAACGAGTTAATTCTGTTAAAAATGACTTAGGTAGTACACGTGTAATGGATGCAGGTAAGATTAAGACTGCCGCAAAGGCTATCGACACAAACCAGCCTAAAAAACAAGATAGTCAAAATAATCGTAAGAAGATTTCTTATGCGATTATTGCTGGATGCTTGGTTGCGGTTATCGCAGTTATCGCAATTATCCTACGCTTTACAGCTGGTGGAAAGTCAAATTTCACTGTAGAAGTTTCTGAACTAAACCGTATCGCAGAAGGAGATACCTATACATTATTTATCAATAAGAATAATGCTTTAGAAGTGTATGGTGATTTCCAGTATAAGAATGAGTTCCAAGATGTTGTACAGGTTAGTGCGTATGGAAGTCATGCGGTTGGACTTAAGAAAGATGGTACAGTCGTAACAACCGATAAGAATGAGGAAGTTGCGAAGTGGAAGAATATCAAGGCTATCGCTGCTGGCAAAGACCATACGGTTGGTTTAACAAGTGATGGTAAAGTTCTTTGTGCGGGTAGTGAACTTGCATGTCAGGTCAGTGATTGGACAGATGTAGAGAGTGTCTACGCTGGAGATGATGTCACATTTGCGATTGTAAATGGACAAGTGAAGGTGTCAGGTAACTCTGCAAACTTTAGTACTATTAATGACGCAAAGAAGTTAGCCGTTGGAGAATCACAAGTACTTGTTTTAAAGAAAGATGGCAGTGTTTCTGCTATATCCCTAAAGGGAAACAGTACAAGCGATGTGTCTAGTTGGACAAAGATTTCATCCATTGCAGTTGGTAAAAACTATGTAGTTGGTGTACATGAAGATGGTACGGTGAGTGTTGCTTCAGATGATAAAGATTTAAAGGAAGCTGTTGAAACTTGGACAGATGTGAAGTATATCGCAGCCTACGACGATACACTCGTTGCGTTCAATCGTTCTGGTAAGATGTATGGTTATGGTGATAACTCTAGTAACCAGTATGATAATTCGCTCAAGGCAGATGCTAAGAAACTATCACAAGTGAAGAACATTACATTCACAGTTACAACAGCGAACGTAAATATTGCTTGGGATCCAGTTGAAAATGCGGATTACTATGAATTAACAGTTAATACAAATCCAATCACTGAACATAAGAATATTATTTCTAATAGTGATAGTATCGCATCCTCATCTCTTAAAGATGGAGAGACATACGTTGTAACAATCACGGCACATTCCAAGAAGGAAGATAAGTATAAGACAAGTGAGAAGACTTCTATTAACTTTGCATATAGCGCAAAGACAGTACAGCTTAACTCACCAACAGATATTACTGCGACTGGATTGCAGAATGCATGGCACTTTGCATGGTCTGCTGTAGAGAATGCGGATAAGTATAACATCTCGATTGATGGAACAGTTGCGGCATCTAATGTAGAAGGAACATCCATTACGATTGATGGAATCTCATTTGCGGAAGGCTCTGAGCATGAGATTAGTATTACAGCTCTCTCATCAAATCCAGCATACACAGAAAGTGTGCCAACAAAGGCTAAGATGAAGTATACTATCAGCAAAGGTAAGATTAAGGTTAATCTTGAAAAACCAGATGGTAGCAGTGCCGGTTCAAAGACATATGAGCTCAATGTAGGTTCGTACTATATTCAAAATATTATCAAACCTAGTGATATTCCAAATGGATATAAACTACCGCAAGAACCAGTTTCTGCGGAAGTTATGAATGGTCAGACGACAGAAGTAACGATTAAATTAGAAGCAAACTAAGGCAAGGAGAAACACATGGACAGACTTTGGTATTATACAAAACGAGGTAGCACAGAAAAATTTGGCCCATTTACAGATGCGGAATTAGTGCAGTTCATCAAACAAGAAATTCTTTGCAAGGATGATTATATCTGGATGCCTGATTTGAAGAATTGGTTGGAAATATCAAATTCAATCTATGCAATCTATTTACCAGCTTCAGATACAACAGTAGAAATATAAAGAAAAGAATGTATTTGTAGGAAAGCCCTATAAATACATTCTTTTTGTATACATGCATTATTTTCTACGAATGCTTTGAAGTGTTGTTGTACCAATGATTGTACCAAGACTAAGTGCGACAAGAGATAGAATACAATCAAATGCTTGTACTTCTGCTAGTCGGATATTGCCAGTTACTAGTGATGCGATCATATAGTGGAACATGTCTCCGGGAATCAATGGAATAATTGATGGGTAGATAAAGTAAGCAGTAGGAACCTGAAGCTTACGAGACATAAATTCACCGTAAAGCGAAGCAGCAAGTGCAGAAATTAAAATGATGATAAAGCGATTATCCAGAAAACTAGAAAGTGAGATATTTACTAAGCGCACTAAGAATCCACCAAGACCTGCATATAGTAATTTATCTTTGCCATGAATCCCAAAGGTAACACTAAAAGCTAGTGAAGCAATAAAGGAAAATAGTAGAATCAATATGTTGTTTACCATGCGCCTGTACCTCCCATTAGAATTACAGCAAAGTACATGCCAGCTGCTAGAGAGGCACTTTCTAAGAATACATTTAGTAATTGTAGGATACCATTGAACTCATGGCCACAGACTAAATTACGAAATGCATTGACTAAAGGGATACCTGGAATCATGAGTAAGCTGATAGAAATCAAAGTCCACTGTGTATCTGCAATCAATCCTACTCTAACTAAAAGAAAGGATAGGATTGTACCTAAGAACATACTTATAATATTGTTAATAATCTTTTCAGTACGTAGTTTAGAAAGGCCAAGGTTTATCCAGTATAGACAAAATGAAACAAGTGCAGTCGCTATCATATCAGTTGGTTTACCACCTAGAATAAAACAAACACAAGTGATGGCAAGTACTTGGCATAATAGAGTTGTTACAACACTATACTTCTTTACGTTTTGAGCTTGATCTAGTATATTCTGCAGTTGTTCAGCAGGGATAGGGTGATTACTAACTTGGTGCATAATATTGTTTAAAATACGTAACTTTTCCAAGTTGATAGATATTGTAGAAATATCTAACTGCTTCATATATGTATTTCCATCAGTACCACGGAAACAAATACTTACATACTGATGTGTCATAACAGTGCTAAGTTCAGTTAACTGATACGCATGTGCATTCTTTTCAATGGCAAACTCTACATGTTCAAGAGTTGAACCGTTCGATAGTAGTGCATGTGCTAGTTTTGTCAGATAATTTAGTATCTGTTCCATTTCTAAACGAGTATTCATCATGTTCTCCTTATTTGGCTTATAGTATATATTCAACAATCACCCATTAGCAATAAGAAGTTTAGAGATAGTAATTTCAAGGGTTGAGATGAAACGATGTTATAGTAAAACAGGGTGATAAATATGAAAGAAAAAGTTGGTTCAGTTTATTCAATTGCACAGGATAATCCATGGGTGACAAGCTGTACTGTCTCAAAAGAAGTAATGAGTCAGGTTAGTTATTACTCACTTGCGGAAAATACAGATATCAGTGCAGAAATCTACCCATATTACAAATTGATCTATGTTCATACAGGAAGAGCAATTATTTATACAAATGACGATGAGAAAGCTGTTAATGTCGGTGAAGCAATTATCGCACATATTAATATCCCTGTAGGAATCAAAACGGATCAAGGAACCATTTATACTGAAATCATGATAGGAGAAAATAGTATGATGAACAGCGCAGTAAAACCAGGAGAAGTATTTGGCTTAAAGGATTTAGTACCATATCAGGATGGTAAAATCGTAAACATGGATGTTGCACACAATGAAAAGATGAAGTTCGTTGTGATGGCATTCGATGCAGGAACAGGCTTATCTGAACACGCAGCTCCAGGCGAAGCACTAGTATTTGCCTTAGATGGTAGTGCAACAATTATCTATGAAGGTGTAGCACATGAAATTCATGCTGGCGAACAATTCTGCTTTGCAAAGGGTGGCTTACACGCAGTAAAAGCAAACGAAAAGTTCAAGATGGCTTTATTATTAACTTTATAAGAATAGTAAAATGTCTCTGTGATAGAGGCATTTTTATTTTTGAAAAAAAGAAAACTGTACTTTCTATTATAGAAATACAGAAAGTACAGTGAGGAAGAAACCTACAAATATAAACCAGCCTAATAGATATCCCTTTAGATAATGCTTGCATAACGCAACATATTCACGAATCATTGCGCTTGGCCAGAAGTAGAATGCGATAGGTGCACCAATGCCGATTGCTGGAATATCTAAAGAGCGACAGAGGAGGAATGCACGATAGACATGGAAGTTGGAAGTGACTACCGCAATACGCATGCGGCCACCTCTACGCTTGATAATTTCATAGGAATTACGCATGTTTTCAAATGTATTAACACTCTTATCTTCCATGATAATTTGATGATTCTTAATTCCTTTATCGATGAGGTAATTATGCATCGCTTCGGCTTCAGACACTTTTTCATCAGAACCTTGGCCACCAGAAACAACGATATAACAAGAGGATACCGACTTATTAAATACGCGTATCGCCTTATCAAGTCGATTGGCAAGCAGTTTTGTTGGTGTTAAACCATCAATTAATCCAGCACCTAATACAACAATGTAGTCAAAATCAACATGTCTTGGGAGTACTTGGATGAATATGGAATAGAACATAAATGCGACGAATACAAGTGAGATATATAAGACACTAAATCCAAATCCCATTTTAAGCAGAGTTGGAAAATCTTGTATTAGATGAATCGAATGATCTATATAGTTGTTAACAGCCACTATCATTGAAGTTATGAAATAAAATTCGCCAACTAAGATAAAGATTCCAAACGCTATGGATAGGAAACTTGTAATATGAAACCCTTCCTTAAGAAGCATCTGTACACTATTTACCATCAATAAGAATGGAATGATAAATATCAAGAACATAAAGGTGGTGACAAATATACTTGAATATATAGTCGCAATCCTGGATATACCAGAATACTGCACAGAGAAAACAAAGAGTGCAAATAGTAGAATTAATAAAAATACTGCATTACGAAAGCGTCTAGAATCCTTGAAGAAGGAGTATAAGAATATCGCTAGTGATATGATCACCATAAATTCTGGTGTAAGAATATAATTCATGAATGTAAACATAGCAAAATAGTAACATGAATAAAAGTATCTGTGTGTGAATAATATTAAAAACAGCTTAGTATTGTACTTTTAAGCTTCCTAGAATTACGCTATAATCAAATAAACCGTTGATCGGAAATAGTACTACAATATACCGGCATAAGAGAGAGGCACATTTGGTGAGAGTGCTTTGGCAGATGGTGTTGATGGGAATGCCTCCGAGAGGGTCTTCTTGATATGTAGAGAAGAACGTTGCACTAATGTTATCAGTGAAATTCTAAAGAGTGGATACGCATAGCGTCTTTTTAAGAAAGACGCTTTTTTAACAGGAGGAAGAATATGATCAGACTGTATAATACAAAGACTTTACAAATCGAAGAATTTAAACCAATTCACGAAGGACACGTGGACATGTATGTGTGTGGACCAACTGTGTATAACTATGCACATATCGGTAATGCACGACCAATGATTGTGTTTGATGTGTTGAAGCGTTTATTTGAAGCAGAAGGATATAGCGTTACGTATGTATCTAACTTCACGGATGTGGATGACAAGATTATTAAGAAGGCTGCTGAAGAAAATACAACAGAAGCAGTGATTGCACAGCGATATATTGATGCGTATCAGGAAGTACGTACATTACTGAATACAGAACTTCCTGATATTACACCACGTGTTACAGAAACAATGGATAAGATTATTGACTTCATCGACAAACTTGTTAAGACAGGTCATGCCTATGAAGCAAATGGTGATGTATATTTCTCGGTTGAATCTGTACCAACGTATGGTGAGATTTCTCATCAGCACTTGGACCAACTAGAGGCTGGTGCACGTATTGAAACAAATGACCAAAAGAAAAATCCATATGACTTTGCGTTATGGAAGAAGACAGATATGGGTATCAAATGGAATTCTCCATGGGGAGAAGGCCGTCCAGGTTGGCATACGGAATGTGTTGTCATGATCAACGACAATATCGGTGATTGCATTGATATTCATGGTGGTGGTATGGACTTGAAGTTCCCTCACCACGAAAATGAAGCTGCTCAACAAGAAGCTATGCATGGCAATACACTGGCTAACTATTGGGTGCATAATGCCATGGTAAATATCGATGGACAGAAGATGTCTAAGTCATTAGGGAATACGATGTGGGCAAAGGATGTTGTGTTATCTTTAGGTACAAATCTAACAAGATGGTTAGTATCCTCTGTACATTATCGTAAGGAATTAAACTTCTCTGATGAGACAATCGAAACTGCTCGCAAGGAATTAGATAAGGTGTTAACACCACTCAAGCAGGCATATATTAAAGCTGCACTCGCAAATTATGTCATGGGTGATGATTATGACAAGGAATCTTATCGTGCATTCTTGGATTGTCTGGATGATGATATGAATACACCAAATGCGTACGCAGTTATCTTTGAGACAGTTAAGAAATTAAATCAGACACTACGTCAAAGAGAGATTGACTTTGCACAAGTAACTCTTTACCGCAACGCTGTGGAAAAGATGTTGAATGTATTGGGTATTGTTGTGGATAAACCGGTGATAGGTGAAACTGAGAAAGAATTATTTGCGAAGTGGAATCAAGCTAAGGCAGATAAAGACTTCGATAGTGCTGATAAATACCGTAATGAATTAGTGGAAAAGGGCTTATTGTAATGAACCCATTAGAATGTAATGGTAGAACACTAGCATTTCTTGGGGATGCGGTGTGGTCTCTTGCAGTGCGTGACTTCTTGGTTCAAGAAGGACAAGGCAAAGGAAAGATGCTACAAAAACTTAGTATTTCTTATGTTTCCGCAAAATCACAAGCAAGATTCTATTCGCTTCTTCATGAGGAAAACTTCTTTACCGAAGAGGAAGAAGCAACGTATCACCGTGGACGCAATGGGAATACAGGTAGTGTTCCAAATAATACGGATGTTGTGACATATCGTATGTCGACAGGATTTGAGGCAATCTTAGGTGCTTTATATCTTGAAAACAAGCAAGACCGTATTAGACAAATTTGGGACAAAGTACGGACACTTTAGGGAGGACTTCTATGGCACAATTTGTGTACGGGAAAAATGTTGTAAAACAGATGTTGATGGATAACTCCAAGATCAAACAGATTTACATGTCAGTAGACGATAGGGATGTAGAACAGTTGGCTAGAAAACAACGAGTACAACTCAAAAGAGTGGATAAGAAGACATTAACCCAGATGACAAAGACAGACCGTCATCAAGGTGTTGTGGCTGAAGTTGATCCATATCGTCTATATAGTGTGGATGAAATCGTGCAGAGTGTTTCCGAGGATGGTAAGGGTCTTATCATCATGTTAGATGAATTAGAAGATCCACATAACTTGGGAGCGATATTGCGTACAGCTGATGCAATCGGTGCTACTGGTGTCATCTTTAAGAAGACCAATGCAGTAGGCTTAACGCCTACCGTTGCAAAGGTTAGTGCTGGCGCAATTGATACGGTGAAATGTGCGTCTGTAACCAATCTTTCCAGGACACTAGAAGACCTACAGAAAAAAGGTTGGTGGGCTGTTGGGACAGATATGGATGGACAGGACTATCGTTCTGTAAAGTATGATTTCAATACTGTATTGATTATTGGAAATGAAGGTAAGGGTATCTCAAGACTCCTGCGTGAGAAGTGTGACTTTGTGGTATCACTACCAATGAGAGGAAAGATTGAATCGTTGAATGCGGCGGTATCTGCTGGTATTCTAATGTATTCGATTTACAACATGCGTTTCCCACTATAGGGGGAGTGTTGTATGGAAAAGGACAATCCGAGTGAACTATTATATATGTGTAGAATGGGTGATGCGCATGCGCAATATCGCTTATTTGCACAGTATGAAGGTTTACTTACATCGCTGGTGAATCAAACGATACAGGTGTATCCGCCAGTGAAGAACTATAAAGATGATTTATTGCAGGAGGCGCGTCTTGGTTTACTTGTAGCGATACATTGTTATCGAGAAGATAATCAAGCTAGTTTTAAGACCTTCTTGTGTATCATCGCAAAGAGAAGAGTTTGGAATGTCCTACGACAGCTTTCAACAATCGGAAGAAATGAAGGTGCAGATATACTGGCGTTAGATGCGATGATGAATGAAGATGAAACATTCTATGATGTTGTGGAACAACAAAATAAGATGTTTAATCCAGAATATTATTACCAGTATGTCGATGCATTTAAACAAATGACACAAGGTATCATGTCATTATCAAAACGGGAAGTAGATGTAATGCGTTCTTGGTATGATGGGGATTGTTATGAAGAAGCAGCCCGTAATCAGAACTGTACTGTAAAGGCATACGATGGTCGTTTGCAGAGAGTACGAGCCAAAATTAAAGATTACATATATCATAATCAATGATAAAACTTGACAGATAGTGTATGATAATAAAGTAAACTGAAACAGAAAATAGTAAATGCATGTCAGCGATGATTGTCGATGGCATGCATTTTGTTGTTTTATAGAAGATTTGAATATTCGCTCAAGTGTGCGCTTATAAAAACAAACTGCTTCAGTAGAGTTTGAAAAGGAGAATAGTATGAAACTCAAAAAAATCATGACAGGAGTACTTGCGGCATTCATGCTTGCAGGTTGCGCTCCAAAACAACAAAAGAATCAGACAAAATTAAAGATCGTAGCTACAACATTCCCACAATATGATTGGATCCGTGAGATTATCGGAAAAGACAATACAAATGTGGACTTACAATTATTGATGAAGAACGGTGGAGATTTGCATAGTTATCAACCAACTGCAGGTGATATCGCAAACATCGCTGATGCAAATCTATTTGTATACGTTGGTGGTGAATCTGATGAATGGGTAGATGATGCGTTAAAAGAGAAGACCAACAAAGATATGAAGGTTGTAAATATGATGCAGACACTTGGTGATGACATCGATGAAGAAGAGGAAGGCTTAGAAAAAGAAAGCGAAGACCATGACCATGAAGAAATTGAATATGATGAACATGTTTGGTTATCACTCAAGCGTGCACAGAAAATCGTAAAAGCAATTGCGGATGAATTAGGAGAATTGGATTCAACAAATGCAAAGAAGTATCAGGAAAATGCAGAAGCGTATATCGCAAAGTTAGCTGCTTTAGATAAGTCTTATCAATCTACAGTTGATACAGTTGAAAATAAGACGTGGATCTTCGCAGACCGTATGCCTTTCCACTATTTAGCAAAAGATTATGGCATTACTACATACGCCGCATTCAATGGTTGTTCAACAGAAACAAATGCTAGTTTTGCGACTATCGTTAGTCTAGCAAAATACGCAGATGAGTTGGGTATCAAACATATTATGACAATTGAAGGCTCTGATAAGAAACTCGCAAAAGCAGTCATTGAAAACACAACAGATAAGAATCAAGATATACTAACATTGAATTCTCTACAGTCCGTTAGCCAATCAGATATTGATAAGGGCTTAACATACTATGGCGCAATGGAAGAGAATTTAAAGGTACTAGCACAAAGCTTTAACACGGAGGTTAAATAAGATGACACATTTGATTACATGTAAAAATCTATCCGTTGGACATGAACGCAATAAAGTTGCGGGACCTTTTAGCTTGGAAATCAACAATGGGGATTATTTATGTGTAATCGGAGAGAATGGATCTGGTAAATCCACATTCATGAAAACCATCTTAGGTTTAATCAGTCCAATTGAAGGAACGATTGAACATGATGAATCCTTCAATGCAAGAGAAATTGGTTACCTTGCACAACAGACACAAGTCCAAAAAGATTTCCCATCTTCAGTTGAAGAAGTTGTTTTATCCGGTTTTGTAGGTCACTTAGGACATCGTTGGTTCTATAACAAGAAAGAAAAAGAACTTGCGAAAGAGTATATGGCCAAAACTGGTGTCGATAGACTCGCAAAGCATTGTTACCGTGATTTATCCGGTGGACAACAACAGCGTACACTACTTGCTAGAGCGTTATGTGCTGCTGATAAGATGATTCTATTAGATGAACCGGCAGCAGGACTTGATCCAGATGCAATGCAGTATATGTATGATCTCATTTCAAAGTTAAATAAAGAAGGCATGACAATCGTAATGATTACACATGATGTACCTGCAGTGGTGCAGTATGCAAATCGTATTATTCGCTTCGTGGATGGTAAAGTCAAGGAAATTTCCACAGATGAATATCGAAAGGTGGTGGAAGAATGCTAGCTGAATTACTACGCTATCTTGGATATCCCTTTGTAAGATATGCCATCGTTGCGGCGATGTTAATCTCACTATGTTCTGCACTTGTAGGTGTTATCCTTGTATTAAAGAGATATTCCTATATTGGAGATGGTCTATCGCACGTTGCCTTTGGTGCGATGTCGATAGCACTTGTATTAGGGATGATTCAACAGAAGATGTATCTTGTCTTTCCGATTACAACAGTAGCGGCGATATTGATTCTAAAATCAGGACAAAATAAAAGAGTTCAAGGGGATGCGATTGTCGGCATGATTTCGACTGGTGCACTCGCACTTGGATATCT
>CALEMV010000342.1 GCA_937910655.1 uncultured Solobacterium sp. | reverse complement strand
AAATGGCGCGAAAGCCTATAATGACGAAGGCAAAGAAGTCGGTCTTTGTGAGTATTATGAAAAGGATGGAAAGTGGGTATTAAATCACACAGTTGTAGATCCATCCATGAAGGGGCAGGGTATTGCTGGTAAGTTATTAGATTGCGTATTAGAACACGCAAGAGAAAAGAAGGTAAAGATTGTACCTGAATGTTCTTACGTTGCACATGCATTTGAAAAGAACCCTGCATTAAAAGAAGAATTTGAATAGAAAATAAGGTCCTAGTATTAGGACCTTATCGCATTTTTGCGGCTAACTTTCTGGCTTCTTTTTCACCAAGCCAAGTTAATGAACCATCTTCTAAACGCTTCATGATAATCGCAACACCATGAGGATCATCTTCTAGATGACCGAGAATTGTAATAAAATCGTCATGTCGTTGAGATGGAATTTCAGCTTCATTGTAAATGACACAATATCCTGGGCCAAGCTGTGGCATTGGCACTTCAACGAGTTCACGCTTACCGTTATATGGATCGTCTAAAGACTCTCGAATGACTTTGTTTGTTTCGTAAAATACCGCATCCATTACGTACTCAGAAGTGTGATCAATATCAACATTTTTCTTCGTATCATCTGTATAATAAGTACGTAGAACTAGGTTGCCGACAACAACCAATGGGTTGTTGGTGCCATATAAGGCAACTGTCGCTACGCGATGATGTAGGTAATCAAATGGGTAAATGAGCTTTTGTTCGTTCATCTGGCCATCTCCTTTATTCAATATAATATCCTTGATAACTATATTTCGCAAGCACCAGCTAAAAGGATTGGAGGAAATTAAGAATATGAAAATTCAAATTTTACCACTTGTAACAGGAGCACAGAAAGCTACTGGCTTAACTGTCATCATTGATGTCTTTCGTGCATTTAGTTTAGAAGCATACATGTACGCAAGTGGTGCAAAGAAGGTAATACCTGTTAAGACAGTGGAAGACGCATTAGCGCTGAAGAAAAAGAATCCATCTTATATCCTTGTTGGCGAAAGAAAAGGTATTAAGGTTGAAGGCTTTGACTATGGTAATTCACCAAGCGAGTTTGTAGGGGTTGATCTTAGTGGAAAGATATTAATACATACAACTAGTGCAGGTGTTTTAGGGCTAGCTTCCGCAGTAAATGCTAGCCAGATTGTTACAGGGGCTCTTGTTAATGCGAAGGCAACTGCAAAATATATCCTTGAACAAAATCCAGAGGTGGTATCAATTGTACCGATGGGTTGGGAAGGAAAGATTGAGACGGAAGAGGATGCCTTATGTGCAGACTATCTAAAGGCGTTATTAGAAAATCGTACGCTTGATGACTTACAAGAAAGAGTGGATCTTCTGAAACAACAAGAAGGTGCCAAGTTCTTTGATCCAAATAAACCACAATTTCCAGAAGATGATTTTTGGTTATGTACAAAGGTGGATATCATTAGCGGTGTGAATATCATTTCTAAGGATGGCAATCAAATTCAAAGTGAGTGGATAAAGTATGAGTAATCAAAAGAAATATTTCTTCTTTGATATCGATGGCACATTAACAGATGACGCAACGCATCGCATTGTACCAAGTGCCAAGGTTGCACTACATCAATTAGAAAAGAACGGCCATTTTGTATCTATCGCAACTGGTAGAGCACACTACAAGACAGTTTCGTTTACCAATCAGATAGGAATTTATAATATTGTATGTGCAGGTGGTGGATGCCTTGAGTATCAACATCAAATTATCAAAAATGAGCTACTTCCGTTTGAGAAAGTACAGGAATTACTACGACATGCGGATGAAGAGAATATCGGTTGGCTGTTGATGTTAGATGATAGTGATAAAGTATATATGCGTGACTATCGTTTCCTTGAACAAGCAGGCTTACGCAAGGAACTTACAACCTATATCTATGAACCAAATTTGGATTATACAAAGATTCCAAATATCCTAAAGGTATACTTAGCTTTTGATGATGCGTATGAACGAGAAAATCCATGGGTAGACGAGATTGGTCATTTACGAATGGCTAAAACCTATTGTGTATTCCAGCATGATAAGAAAAAAGATGGAATTTTGAATATGATGGAGTATCTACAAGCAGATCCAAGCGATATCGTTGTGTTTGGAGATGGAAAAAATGATATAGTTATGTTTGATAAAAGATGGACTTCCATCGCTATGGGAAATGCGTATCCTGCATTAAAGGAACGCGCAGACTATGTGACAGATTCAAATGTCAATGATGGAATCTATAAAGCATGCGTCCACTTTGGGTGGATAACGGAGGATAATCAATGAATTTAACAGTACCAAATTTAACCATTGCATGCATGATTGTTTCATGTGTGATTGCATTTGGTTTACCAGTTCTATTAGCAATGTACTTCCACAAGAAGAAGGGTGAGTATGTCCCAATCATTGTGGGTGTCGCTGTCATGTTTGTGTTTGTATTTACTTTAGAAACTGCCGTTAATCAAACAATCTTCAAGAGTGCAATTGGAGAAACGATTCGTAATAACATTGTTTTATATGCGGTATATGGTGGTCTTATGGCTGCTGTGTTTGAGGAATGTGGTAGATGGATTGCGTATCGTACAGTATTAAAGAGCCGTATGGATAAAGATGCTAATGCCTTAATGTATGGTGTAGGTCATGGTGGATGTGAGGCCATCATGATTGTTGGGTTCATGATGTTAAACTACATCACAATCGCTATCATGATGAACAAGGGTACAATTAACGATACGCTATCACAATTAGATTCTTCGACACTTGCGAAGATGAATCTAGCAATGCAGACATTATCTACAACACCATCCTATGTATTCTTATTAAGTGGCATCGAACGTATTTCTGCCATGATGGCACAAGTTTCTTTATCTGTACTTGTATGGTTTGCGGTGAAGTATAAGCATAAGAAATATTTCTTCCTTGCGTTACTTTTCCATTTCATTATGGATGCTGGAACTGTTCTATTACGTAGCCAAATAGAAAGTATTATTTTAGTAGAGCTATTTATCTTCGTTGTGGCCGCAATCATTGTC
>CALEMV010000341.1 GCA_937910655.1 uncultured Solobacterium sp. | reverse complement strand
GTGGCTTTTCAAGAGAATTTACAAAATCCTCTAGTTTTTCAAAACCACTAAATCCCGGGATATTCTCATCAATTAATACTTTTGTACGTTCGAAAGAACGATTATATCCACTAACTTTGTAGCCATGGTTTAGCATATTTAAGGCAATATTCTTTCCCATGACACCTAATCCAATTACACCTATATTACTCATTTTCATTTCTCCTCATAATAATAGAAACACCTTCTGGAATTGTTACTGTAGATACCGCATCATGTATGTATGCATGTTTAATTGGCAATACGCTTAGAGAATCTGAAAAGCGATTTGCGACGATGATATCGTCATCCACAATCACAAAGTCACGTGGATGCTTACCAGCACAAGATGTTACTTGAATACGTTTAATATCTTTACCATATACATGTAATACTGTAATTACATCCTGCGTACGTGTTGATACGTAAAGATAATCATCCTTCTTACGTATTGCGGCTGTATCTTTAACATGTGATAAACCATTCTCTAAAAGTTCTACTGTATTTACAATCTTCTTTGTATGCATGTCTACGACATATAGAAGATTACTTAATTCACCTACTACATACAGGTATTTCTCATCATCTGAGAATACCGCATGTCTAGGTCCAGATCCTTCTTCAAACGAAATCTCATCTACAACATTAAAATCTTTATCAAGAATCTTAATCTGGTCCATAAAAAGACATGGAACAAGATATTGATCCTTGTATGGGATAACCTGATGGCATCCAGCCTTATCCTTAATGTGTGTTCTCTGAACCAGTTCAAGATGATTATTTTCAAATCGTAATAGCGTTACGTCTCCACTGTGGAAGTGTGCTGTAAAGATTAAGTTATCTTTCACACCGACATAGCATGATGTAAATGCTTCAAAAACAATATGATCAATTTCATTGCCATTTAAATCAAATACCGCAACACCAGATCCTTCTTCAAAATCACATACTGCCACGATATAGTCGTTTATCCACGCTAAATACTTTGGATTACGTACTTTCGTAAATAAATGAACATCTGTTATCGTTTGATTTTCATATGTGAATGCGTAAATACCTTCACTCTTTTCAGATGTGTATGTTCCTACATATCCTGTATATGACATCATTAGTTCCTCTTATTTCTATTGGTCTTATTGTATTCTCTTTCGTTTAAAAACACTGCTATTTTGCCCATCACTATTGCTG
>CALEMV010000340.1 GCA_937910655.1 uncultured Solobacterium sp. | reverse complement strand
GCAATAGAGGCAGGTGCGACTGCATCTGAAATCGATGTACAAAGAACAGCAGATGGTCACTACGTTATCTTTCATGATAATACGTTGAAACGTTTATGTAATGATCCACGTACAATTCAAGAACTAACTTTAGAAGAGATCAAGAAGCTTAGAATCACTGCAGCTGATGGTCATCAGGTAAGAATCGCTACATTAGAAGAGATTCTAAATACTGCGAAAGATGAAATAAATCTCTATATTGAATTAAAGGGTAAAAGTGCGGGTATGCAGATGGCAAATGATGTCTACCAAATGCTAGTAGAAAGAAACATGGTGAATCAAGTGCGTATTATCAGCCTGAATGCAAATCTCATTACACAAGTTGAAAAGATGCATCCTGATGTTGAGACGGAGTATCTTTGCTATATCGCTTATGGTCAACTTGAATCGATGGAAGTCGATGCGATAGGTTTAGAAGAAGAACTGGCAACCACAAAGAGAATCGATAACTTACATGATGCAGGTAAGAAGGTAGATGTATGGACTGCAAATTCCTTTGGGTCTATCATACGATTTATGGTTTCCAATGTTGATGGTATTATTACAGACAGTGTACAATTGGCAATCAGTATCAAGGATGGTAAGAGTGATTCGCCAGATTTTATACGATTATTACGGATCTTCTTTCCACAGTTCTGATTATGCATGCATGTTTTTTGTAGGAACTAGCATAAAGAATTTAGAATGTATTAATTTTCTTGCTAATGGCAATGATGTATAATAAAACCACTATAAAGATGAGGGCATCATCTCATACTTTGCAGTGGTTTTAATACTATAAAAGGGGAATATATGAAAAACTTGATTCAGAACTTAACAAAAGAGAAAACTCTAATTAATAAAGTGTTTCTTGCATTATTATGTAGCCAACTAGTCATCATCCTAACAACATTCTTTAAGGTTGCGATGTTACCTAGTTTTGGCAAATTAAATTTATATGCACTAGATAGTGTGACAGTATTATTTTTAATTTCATCAGTAATTGAAATAGTATTTACATTAAAGAAGAATGAAAAAGTGTTTATCCCATTAAGAGTTGTTAACTTATTATGGTTATTTAGTTTGATTGGAAATCTCACAAAACAGATTGAAAATCTACAAATGACAGAGTCTGCTCTGGATTTTGGTGCAGGTGTTGTAGAGAATCTTTATTCATGGTTAACATTTGGTATCGTTGATTTTTCTATTCCTAGATCTGGATATTCTTCATTACTTGGAACTGTGAATGTGATTCGTATTGTAGCAGATATTAGTTTGGTACTCTTACTTGCTTACCTATATTTTAGATTTATCAAAAAGGATGAATTTGATACGACACCATGTTTAAAGGGTAATATTATTGCTGCATTACAGACAGCTTATAATTTGGATAAGATTGTAACGATTGCGAGTATTGCATTAATTGTTTCACCATTCTTACGTTTTATGAGTAATGGTCCTATTGTGGTTACTGCATTTGGTAGAAAACCATTCTTTGCGCTAGCAACCGTAGCACTTGGAGTAGTTGTTATTCGTGGGGTACTATCAAAG
>CALEMV010000339.1 GCA_937910655.1 uncultured Solobacterium sp. | reverse complement strand
GGCAGCGTCAGATGTGTATAAGAGACAGATTATGGACATGTTCTCTCATGCAACATATAGTAATGAGGCGTGGTATAAGAGAGATGCAGCTGCGAATAATAATACAATGGCGCATGCTGATAAGTGGGATGAACTGAAAAATACGTATAAAGATAAATTTGGTGAATTAGATCCTACACATTTTACTGATAACATCTCGCTAACAAATCAGTTAATATCTAACAAAAATAACGCGCTTTACTTAGGTGAAGTGGAGTACTGTCTATATGGTAAGGCTACTCTTAAAGAAAACCTAGAAGCATCATTTGGGGATATATTTAAAATTCGTTTTGCAAGTAATATACTATCTGGATTTATTAATTTTTGGAGATATGGTGATGATAAAAACAATTTTACTGCACTTGGAATCGAAACAGTTGCAGATGCAATTCAAGGAATAACACAAGGAATAGTTCCTGCACCACTTACAAAAACTATCTTAATTCTAGCTCTTGCCACAATGGAAAGTGCAAATGATCTAGAGGTCATAAAAAAAGGATTACCAGTAACATTTTATAAGATTAGTTATAAACAATGGAAATATGCATTTAATCAAGATACATCAAGTGAAGAATCTACTGGTAGTCTTGGAGATAACAGCAAGTCAGATAGTAAGTATAATCCTGAAGACTCAAAAGGATTATTCTATTCCGACTATATGTATGCTTTTCTTGTGTATCAATCAATCGATAATTCAATGTATACAACACTTCTAAACAGAATTGGAAAATTGGTTGAGGGAAATATGCAACTTCGAAAGGGAGGTGAATGGAAACTAGATAATTGTATAATGTATTATCAACTGCAAGGGCAAGTTAAGGTAGAACCATTAATGCTTACTATACCTATAATACAGTCATTTGATGCTAATGGACGTAGCGCTAAGGATGTTATAAAAACAACGAAATGGGCAGAATTTACTATAAAACAAGTTAAATATTATTAATACTATTCATGAAAATATAGGGGGTATTCTTATGAACAAGAAATTATTAACAGGATTATGTGCAGGAATCATGCTTGTGGGTTTAGTAGGCTGTGGACCTAAGGAACCAAAACAAGACACTACAACAAGTACATCTACAAACGAAACAGAAAATAATACAGCGACAACTAACAACTCTGAAGTAACTGAGAAGAACTTCAAAGACTTCCCGGAGACAGATAAGAAATACTTTAGTTATAACGATTGGAATGAAGGTGTTGTAATTGAAGGCTGTTCTTCTGAAGAAAAAGTAGTTGTAGTACCTAAAGAGATTAATGGTAAACCAGTATTAGCTATCGGCGAAAGAGGACTAGGTAATATGCAAAACTGTGAAGCAATCGTTTTGCCAGATAGTGTTCGCTTGCTTGGATAATCTGCATTTGTAGCTGATATGAAATTGAAATATATTCATCTGGGTACTGGGCTAAAGAAAGTGAGTGATGATGCGTTTAATGGCTGTAGTTCTCTAGAATCTATCACATTCCCAGAAGGGACAGAGACTATAGAAGGACAAATATTCTTTTATGGTCGTTCATTAAAAACAATTACAATTCCAGCAAGTGTAACAGAAATTACAGACTTATTCTATTTTGTAAAAAACTGTAATCCAGATGTAGAGATTCATACACCTAAGGGATCAAAAGCAGAAGAAGTAGCTAAAACAATGGGACTTAAAGTAGTTAATGACTAAAGGGGAATATTATGAACAAGAAATTATTAACAGGATTATGTGCAGGAATCATGCTTGTAGGTTTGCTGGGTTGTGGACCTAAAGGACCAAAACAAGACACTACAACAAGTACATCTACGAACGAAACAAAGGAAACAGAAAATAACACAACAACTACAACAAACAACTCTGAAGTAACTGAGAAGAACTTCAAAGACTTCCCAGAGACAGATGAAAAGTACTTCACCTATGAAGAATGGCAAGAAGGCTATGCTATTTATGGTTGTAGTTCAGAAGATAAAGTTATCAATGTACCAAAAACCATTAATGGAAAACCAGTCATTGCGATTGCAGAACGTGGCTTAGCAAATAAACAAACTTGTGAGGCAATCGTATTACCAGATACAGTTAGAGTTATCTCTAAATCTGCATTTACTCTTGATGTAAATCTAAAATTTATCAATTTAGGTAGTTCTTTAGAACGTATAGGTGATAATGCATTCAACGGATGCAATTCCCTAGAATTCGTTAAGTTCCCAGAGGGAATGCAGGAAATTGGAATTAATGTATTTGCGAATGCAAAAGTAATTAAGTATATAGAAATTCCAGCAAGTGTAACAGAAATTACAGATGTATTTTATTTCACAGCAAGTAATAATCCAGATGTCGAGATTCGTACACCAAAGGGATCAAAGGCAGAAGAGGCTGCCAATAGTTTAGGGCTCAAGGTTATAAACAATTAATGCAGTATTAAAATTAGTATTCATAAAGAAAGATAGTGTAGAGAAAACCCTACACTATCTTTGTTTATTTTATAAATGTGCTGATATATCCCTGGATAAAGATCCACATGATGATAAGTGGAATAATATAGGTCACATAAAGGCGTGCCCATTTAGGGAATTTGATGCCTTTTCCTTCATTTGCTTCTGCAAGGAAGTTACCAAAGCCCCATCCATATTTGCTTGTGCAGAATAGGAGATAGATTAGACAGCCAATTGGTAGTAGGTTATTACTAACGATAAAGTCTTCTAAGTCCATAATATTTGTGCCTGCACCTAACGGTGTAATGTTTTGCAATACATTAAATCCTAATATACATGGTAGTGATAATACAATAATGACGATTGCGTTGATGAGTGAGGATTTCTTAACGGATACTTTTGTTAGATCAGAGCTAAAGCCAATCATATTTTGGAAGATAGCGATAACTGTTGAAAGAGCTGCGAAGGACATGAATAAGAAGAATAATGCTCCCCATAATTGTCCTAAGAACATGTGGTTAAATATATTTGGTAATGTTACAAATATAAGTTTTGGTCCTTGTGATGGTTCTACACCAAATGCGAAACATGCTGGGAAGATAATGAAACCTGCCATGATTGCCACAAGTGTATCGAGTCCTAGTACGTGTAATGCTTCGCCAGTGAGTGCGTGTTTTTTATCGATATAACTGCCGAAAATTGTCATCGCGCCAATACCGATACTGAGTGTAAAGAAGGATTGTCCTAGCGCTGCAAAGATAACTTTACCAATACCAACTTCTTGAATGGCTGCTAGGTTTGGTTTGAGGTAGAACTCTAGTCCTGCTTGTCCTCCTTTTAAGAAGATGGAGTTGATTCCTAGTGCTACCATCAAGATGAGTAGGGCAACCATCATCTTAGAAGTGATTTTTTCTACTCCGTTTTGTAGTCCCATAGAGCAGATGCCAAAACAGAGTATGACTGTAATTGCCATGAAGATAAACATGTTGAGTGGTTGGTTCATTAGACTACCGAATTGTTCGCCAACTGCAGTTGCGTCTAAACCATTGAAGTCTCCACGTAATGTCTTAAAGAAGTATAGTAATAACCAGCCTGTAATTGTTGTGTAATACATTGCGAGTAAGTAGTTACCACCCATACCAAACCATTTGTAGATATGCCACTTAGTTCCTTTTGGTTCTAATTCATCAAAGGCGAGAGCAAGACTTTTTTGGCTACCTCTACCAACCGCATATTCCATAATGATGATTGGTAGACCTAGTAATATTAAACATGCAATATAGATTAGTACGAAGGCTGCTCCACCGTATTGTCCAACGATGTACGGGAATCTCCAGACGTTGCCTAAGCCAATTGCACAACCTGCGGATAATAAGATAAAGCCGAGGCGTGATGAGAGTTTTTCACGTTCCATAAGTTATACCCCTTTTTATAATGTCCTTATCATACCAAATTCTTTTAGAAGTTTTA
>CALEMV010000338.1 GCA_937910655.1 uncultured Solobacterium sp. | reverse complement strand
GAGCTTCCTCCGTGTCTGCATTGCAAACTTCATCTTAGAGGGAATCTATTTCTACTCCGGCTTTATGTTCTTCTATAACCTCGGAAGAAACGGAAAGATGCCGGGCTCCGTGCAGGAAATCCGTTATATTAACCGTGATGAAAATACGCACCTTTGGCTATTCAGAAACATTCTTCTGGAGCTGAAAAAGGAAGAGCCGGAGCTCTTCGATGAAAAGCATATCGAGGAAATCACCGCCATGGTAAAAGAAGGCGTAGAGCAGGAAATTGCTTGGGGACAGTATGTCATCGGAGAAGCCATTCCCGGCTTAAACGGAAAAATGGTAGAGGACTACATCAAGTATCTAGGAAATCTTCGTTACAGCTCCCTAGGCTTCGGAACCCTTTACCCGGGCTATGAGAAAGAGCCGGAGTCCATGAAGTGGGTATCCCAGTATGCCGATGCCAATATGGTAAAAACGGACTTCTTCGAAGCACGCTCCACCGCGTATGCAAAGAGCACTGCAATTGAAGATGACCTATAAGGTCATCTTTTTCTCTTGATGGGGCTATAGAGAGAATGGTTGTGTGTGGTATAATAAGAACATATTTGAAAGGGGATATGTTTAATGTCAGCCTATAACTTATCATCATTGTGGGACAAGTTTTTAACTTTCAGTACGACAGTTATCGATATAGTAGTAATTTGGATGATTATCTTAGCCGCACTACGTATTGTTCGTGGTAAGAGCAGTACTATGCAGATATTTAAAGGTATTATCTTTGTCATCATTGTAGATGTACTTGCAAAAGTCATGAATCTTAAAACTTTGCAGTTTTTAACAAACATGTTTATTAACTGGGGATTCTTAGCAGTTATTATTATCTTTCAACCAGAAATCCGTACGATTTTGGAAAGACTTGGTAAGAGTAGTTTCTTCTCTAGAATGAGTTCACTTAGTGGTAACGAAAAGGAAAAACTGGTGGACAATATTGTGACTGCAGTACGTTTATTGAGTGCAGATCAAACTGGTGCTTTAATCTCTATTGAGAAGTCTCATCCTCTGGATGATTTTATTGCGACTGGTACACGTTTGAATTCTGATGTAACTGCAGAACTTTTAACTTCCATCTTTGTTACTTCGACACCACTACATGATGGAGCGGTGATTATCCAGGGTGATAAGATTGCATGTGCAAGTGCATATTTCCCTCCAACAACAGCAGATATTCCATCTCGATATGGTTCAAGACACCGTGCGGCAATTGGTATTAGCGAAATTACAGATGCGATTACAATTGTTGTTTCGGAAGAAACAGGAAATGTATCGATTGCAGAAGGTGGCAAGTTGATTGCTGTAAATGAACAACAACTGCGTAAATATCTAACACATATCATCATTGGTCAAACTGAGGAAAATGGTGAAGATAACGATGACGAAACGATCATTGAAGCAGATGTACATGAACTTCAAACAAAGATGGATGATACACCAGCTGCTAATGAAGAAACAATTCTTGAAACAGGAAAGATTACTGCAGAGGAAGTTATTCCGGCTGAACAAAATGGTACATCCACAAATAAAAAACATGCATTACAGGATGTACATGAAGCAGCAGATGCGGCTGCGAAAGCTGCGTCAATAAAGCTTCCACATAAGAAAAAGCGTCCAACACCAAGTTATCCAACACATAACAAAGCAAATTATAAACAATCAGATACCTCTGATCATAAGCAAGGAGGTGAACGATAATGGCAAATAAGAAAAAACACCATATGGATCATAATAAGCTTGAACTTGCAAAACATCTTGCAAATCAATCAAAGCGCATATCAAGTCAATATGATCGATTTGTAAAGAATATTATCCATTTCATTCACTACGCTTCTACAGGGATTGACCGCATATTGTTTAATGCAAAATATGCAAAAGTTGTATCGTTGATATTAGCTGCACTGTTATATGTCGTTGTAAACTACAACGATATCACATCGCTATATCAGACATCACTTAAGACAAGTCGTACTGTTCAAAATGTTGCGGTATATGTACAATATGATACGCAAGAGTATGAAATTTCAGGAATTCCAACAACAACTGATGTTACGATTACAGGTGATGCGACAAGTGTTACTGCTGCAAGCACCATAAATGGCAAGGTTGTTGCAGATCTAACAAACTTAACAGAGGGAACCCATGCAGTAACATTGATTGCGGAGGGATTCGGAGATTCTGTTAGTACAATCGTTAACCCATCGAATGCGGTTGTAACAATCAAGAAGAAAGTTACACAGCAGTTCTCGCTATCTTATGATATTATTCATCGCGATAAGATGGATGGTATTTATAACGTAGGTACTCCTCAGTTTGCGTCTTCTGTCGTAGATGTACGTGCTTCACAGGATACATTAAATCAGATTGCCTTTGTAAAGGCACTTATCGACGTATCCAATCAAACTGCGGATTTTGAACAAGATGCAAAACTTGTTGCCTACGATGCAAATGGTCAAATTGTAAATGTAGATATTGAACCTCAAACCATGCATGTATATGTACCAGTTACTTCACCTAACAAGACAGTTCCGATTGAAGTAAAGATTAAGGGTACACCTGGTGATAATCAGGCAGTCGCTTCAGCTGTGGCTGATAAACAGACTGTTACAATCTATGGCACGGAAAGTGCATTACTTGATATCGATAAAATTACAGTTGAAGTTGATGTTTCAAATCTTACAAAAGATACAACAGTATCACAAGATATTACACTTCCTACAGGTATTACGTCAGCAACAGTTTCTACTGTTAGTGTTGATGTAAAGCTTGGCGCAGCTACAACAAGAACAATCACATCAGTTCCAATCAATTACAAGAACAATGTGCATAACTACAAAGCTACACAAGAGGATAATATTACTACGATGGATGTAGAAGTATTTGGTACACAGGATAATATCAGTAAGATTACAGCAAACGATATTTATCTATATATCGATATGTCCACAGCAGAGCCTGGCTTGCATGAATTTGAAGTGAAGGTAGAGCAGCCAACAACAGGACTTGTAAAGTATAGCCTGAAAAATAATAAACTTACACTCACAGTTTTAGGTGATCAAAATACCCAACAGAAAGAGGGAGAATAACGAATGGGACGATATTTTGGTACGGATGGAATCCGTGGAAAAGCAAATGAAGTATTAACAGCAGAGAGGGCCTTCCAGGTTGGAAGATACCTGGGATACTATTTTAGTAAAGAAGGAAAGAATAAAATTGTAATCGGTAAGGATACAAGACTATCTAGTGATATGTTTGAAAATGCACTAGCAGCTGGTATTACTTCTGAAGGTTGTGATGCATATCTAGCTGGATATTGTCCAACACCAATGATTTGCCTTTTGACAAAGGAGAACGGATTTGCGTGTGGTGCAATGATTTCTGCTAGTCATAATCCTTTCTACGATAATGGTATTAAAGTATTCTCGAATGATGGTTTCAAGTTATCTAGTGATATTGAAGGCCTCATTGAAGACTATATTGATGGTAAAGTTACAATTCCATATCGTACAGATAGTGAAATTGGTAAGGTTATCGCATATCCACAAGGAATTGAAATTTACTTAGATTGGATTGTAAAAGAATATCCATTAGATTTGAGTGGATGGAAGATTGCGATTGATTGTGCAAACGGTTCTTCATCATTTACAGCTAAGAAGGCACTTGAAAGATTAGGTGCTGAAGTAACAGCTTTCCATGATGAACCAAATGGCATTAACATCAATACAAAGTGTGGCTCTACACATCCTGAATTATTCTGTGAAGAGATGAAGAAGGGTGACTATACTGTTGGTTTAACATTTGATGGTGATGCGGATCGTCAGATTATGGTTCGTCCAGATGGAGAACTTGTAAACGGTGACTTCATGTTGTACATCGTTGGTAAATATCTACGTGACCAACATAAGTTAACAAATAACACAATTGTTACAACAGTTATGGCAAATCTTGGTTTATATAAAGCGATGGAACGTGAAGGAATCCAAGTTGAAAAGACGCAGGTAGGAGATAAGTATGTCTCTGAAGTCATGTTCCGCGATAACTATGTTATCGGTGGTGAACAGAGTGGACATATCATCCTGAAGGAACATGCCACAACAGGTGATGGTTTATTAACGGCTCTTTCTGTGCTTGAAGTTATGAAGAATACTGGTAAGGGTATTATCGAGCTTTGTGATGGACTTAAGATTTATCCACAGTTACTAGTAAATGTTAAGGTTACAGATAAGACTTTAGTAATGGATGATGAGGAAGTTCAAAAATCAATTGATGAAGTAAATGAAGAACTCAATGGTAATGGTCGTATCCTTGTTCGTCCAAGTGGAACAGAACCACTATTACGCGTAATGGCAGAAGCTGAGACAGATGAAATCTGTGAACGTCTTGTGGGAAAGGTTGCAGATATTATCCGTAGAAAATACGGTGCTTAATAAGGAGTACATATGAAACAATATGATTATCTAGTTGTAGGTGCTGGATTATTTGGTGCGGTATTTGCCCAACAGGCAAAAGAAAAGGGCAAGAAAGTTCTTGTCATTGATAAGCGACCTCATATTGCTGGTAATATCTACACAAAGAAGGTAGAAGGCATTGATGTACATGAGTATGGTGCACATATTTTTCATACGAATGACAGAGATGTTTGGAAGTACATTACACAATTTATCGAATTCAATCGTTTCACGAATTCACCAGTTGCTAATTACCATGGGGAGTTATATTCTCTACCATTCAACATGTACACATTTAATAAAATGTGGGGTGTTGTAACACCGGAAGAAGCGATTCTCAAAATCGAAGAACAGAAAAAAGCCGCAAATATTACGACGGCGACAAATCTTGAAGAACAGGCAATCTCACTTGTTGGAACAGATATCTATGAGAAACTAATCAAAGGATATACGGAAAAACAATGGGGAAGACCCTGTACTGAGCTGCCAGCATTTATCATCAAACGTTTACCAGTTCGATTAACTTTTGATAATAACTATTTTAATGCACTTTATCAGGGTATTCCTGTTGGCGGTTATACAAAGTTAGTTGAAAACCTGCTTGCAGGTATTGAAGTTCGACTCAATGTTGATTATCTTCAAGCAAAAGAAGAGTTTGATGCACTTGCGGAAAAAGTGGTTTATACAGGACCAATCGATGCTTATTTTGACTATCGTTTGGGTACGTTAGAATATCGATCTGTTAGTTTCGAAAATGAACTTTTAGATATTCCGAATTTCCAGGGAAATGCGGCAGTAAACTATACAGATCGTGAAACACCATGGACACGTATTATCGAACATAAGTGGTTTACATTCGGTAAAGATGAAAATGGTAACGATTTAGCTAAGACAGTCATCAGCCGTGAATATAGTTCTGAATGGAAACAGGGAGATGAGCCTTATTATCCAGTCAATGATGAAAAGAATACAGCTTTATATGAGCAGTATAAGGAACTTGCCTCACATGAAACAAATATCCTTTTTGGTGGTCGTTTAGGTGAGTATAAATACTATGATATGGATAAGGTTATTGCGTCTGCACTGGAGAAGTCTAAAGAAATTGCTTAAGCGAAATCAGTCGTGGGTTTGACTAAAATGCGCAGCGAAATCAGTTGTGGGTCAATCATATACAAAATAAGGATATCTATGTCATCATAGCTGGTGACTAAGGTATCCTTTTTTAGAAAAGATTGAAGTATAGTTTGATTTTATTTGTTTAATGTATCGATTATTTGTTTGGTATATGT
>CALEMV010000337.1 GCA_937910655.1 uncultured Solobacterium sp. | reverse complement strand
GTAAAATACTATCCTTGATTTTTCTGTAAATTTAACTAATATTTAAAATCTTGTATGAACAGACAATTTTTTTACTTTTTTCGGTTGAAATGGTTGTAAAAAAGCCAATATTAAGAGAAAATTATATGCGGAAATTGAAAGGAGTTAATACCATGATTCAATCAACAGAAATTAAACCAGGTCAGTGTTTCGTTTGGGAAGGTGATTTATACCAAGCAATTACAGTTGACCGTAATAAGACAGCTATGGCTAAGATGAAGGTCGCTGTAAAAGTTAAAAACCCAAGAACAGGTGTAGTAAAGGAACTTAGCCTAATTGGTTCTGACCGTGTAGAAGAAGCTTTCATCGATAAGAGAGAAATGCAGTACCTCTATAACGATGGTGCAAACTTAATCTTCATGGATACAGAAACATATGAACAGATCGAAATTCCAGTAAGTCGCTTAGACTGGGAAAAGAACTTCCTTAAGGAATCTTCAATGGTAAACATTCAGGTTTATAACGGAGAAATCTTAGGTGTACAGTTACCAGATAAGGTTAACTTACAGGTTACAGAGTGTGAAGTTGCAGTTAAGGGTAACACAGCAACATCTGCTACAAAGAACGCTACTGTAGAAACTGGCTTAAATGTTCGTGTACCATTATTCATCAACGAAGGAGAAGTAATCGAAATCTCCACAGCTGATGGTAAGTACTCTGGACGTGCTTAATCATTTAAAATAGGGGCTGTAACGATTAAGTAATTTTTATAGATTTACTTGAGGCGTACAGCCTCTTTTCTTGTGCTATTTTCATATGTTGATGTAAAACAGTATAAAAGTAGATGTTTTATATCTATTTTGGGCACACTAAAAACAACCTGTCCCATATAAAGCTATTTTAGGATAGTATCATCCTCATCTTCTTTTGGTGATATTTCATCAGATTGAATCCCATACAGATCAAATAGAGCTCGTTTTCCACATTCTCCATTCCTCTTCTATGGATTCTGTTATATTGCCAATCATTCTTGATGATTCCAAACGTTCCTTCAGCTTGTATACATCTCTGTTGTCTTAGTTGTACTCCTGCTTCACTGTCCAACAGTTTTCTCGCATGTGCCTTCAGTTCATCAAGGATTGGATTGATATGAACTTCTCGTTTCTTGGCTTTTGTACAGTCCTTTTTGAGTGGACATCTATTACATGTCTTGCATTCCCATACCTGTGTAATGCATGGATAGTCAGTCTTTGTATTTTCACTATCACGTTTGTATACGAACTCTCTACCTTGTGGGCATATCAATTTCCCGTTTTCTTCTCTCAACAGGTTCTCTTTTCGATAGATATCTTTCTTGAACTTGGCTGTCTTTTCATATCGATAGTTTTGATATTTGAGATAACCTTCGATATCTTTTTCTAAACAGTACATATAGTTGTCATAACTTCCGTATCCCGCATCTGCTACGACGATACCTGGATATTCTTGATATCTTTTCTCATAACCGTCCATGAACGGAATGAATGTCTTCGTATCACTTCTGGCATTGCTTACCATGACATTCATGATGAATTCATCCGATTCTGCTAGTTGTACGTTATATCCAGGCTTAAATACTCCTGTATTGTTGTAGTAGTCATACTTCATATGCATAAACGTCGCATCATGGTCTGTCTTACTATAACTGTTTCTATCACTTCCACAAGTATCGATACGTTCTTGGCATTCCTTCAATTTTTCATTGAGCTTCTTGAGTTCCTCATATGCCTTCTGTACCGGTGTCTTGTGGTGTCCTTTCCCTAGTGCGAATTGGACTTTATTCTTTGAACACCATAGGTATATTGAAACGATGTATCCTCCAATGGCCTGCGTATCTTCATAGCTTTCTGTATAGGAGATGTCTGTTAGTTTTGTAAGTTGTCCAATCGTATCCGCTATTCTCGATAGGGTCTTGTCTTTTGTCTTTATAGCTGTCTTCTTCCATACGAAGCTGAACTTATTGGCATTAGCTTCCATGGAAGTTCCGTCGATGTATAAGATACGTGTATTTACCTTCATCTTCTTACAGATGACCAACATGATCTCTGTAAATATATCGGAAGCGTTTCCTTTGATTTGATTCGATATGAATCTTTGAAAGGCCATGAAAGATGGTCTTTCATCTTGGCAAAGATACATAAAGCGGATATCCGTCTTACATTTTTCTTCTATAGCTCGTAGACTATAGACATGATTCATATACGCAAATAAGATGACTCTCATCATCATGATAGGATCATACCCTTGGTTACCTTTATGAGATCGGATAAACCTCCTCAAGTTGATACTATTTACGATCTCTAGGAAAGACCACATTGGATCAAGTTTATCAATGACCAATGATAAATCTATTGGTAAACGCAATTGATATGGGGTATAATCTACATGGTTATAATTTATCGTGTTTTCCATACATATAAATTATAACCAAAAATAAAATGTCCTTCCTCTTAATTTAGAGGTTGGACATTTTATTTTCTAGGCTGTTATGCGTTACAGCCTCTATTATGACCATATATAAAGA
>CALEMV010000336.1 GCA_937910655.1 uncultured Solobacterium sp. | reverse complement strand
GGTAATGGTAGGATCGATAGTGGCCGTATTGAATACAGTTTTACAAATGAAAAGGGCGAACGCGAAACTGTTGATATGACAACACTATCGCAGAAAGAAATTCGTTACCGCTTTAGCGGAAAACATATTGCGATGATTTTCCAAGATCCGATGACATCACTTGATCCAACCATGCAGATTGGAAAGCAAATCATGGAGGGTATGATTATTCATGAAGGAATTTCCAAAGAAGAGGCGAAAAAGCGTGCAATCGACCTTTTAGCAGAAGTTGGAATTGAAAACCCTGAGAAGCGATTTAAAGAATATCCGCACCAGTTATCTGGTGGTATGCGTCAGCGTGTTGTGATTGCGATAGCACTTGCATGTAATCCAGATATTCTGATTTGTGATGAGCCTACTACAGCACTTGATGTAACGATTCAGGCTAAAATTCTAGAAGTGATTAAAAAACTTCAGGTAGAAAGAAATATCTCAGTTATCTTTATCACGCATGACTTAGGAGTAGTCGCAAAAGTTGCGGACTATGTCGATGTCATGTATGCAGGTAGAATTATTGAGAAGGGTTCCATTGATGAAATCTTCTACGATCCTCGTCATCCATATACATGGGGACTACTTGCGTCTATGCCTGATACAGAAACAAATTCTGATCGCTTATACGCAATTCCAGGAACTCCACCAGATTTATTAAAACCAATTACGTATGATGCATTTGCACCGCGTAATGAATATGCATTAGCAATTGACTATAAAGCAGAACCACCAATGTTTAACGTCGGTGGACAGCACCGTGTGGCTTCATGGTTATGTGATGAAAGAAGTCCACATGCAGAGATGCCGGCAATACTAAAAGATAGAATTGAACGTATGAGAGAGGAGAGCGAAAAGTATGGCAGTTGATTATAACGCAACACCATTATTGCATGTAGAAAATTTAAAGCAGCACTTCCGTATCTCTCGAAATTACACAACGAAAGCTGTAGATGGTATTAGCTTTGATATCTATGAAGGTGAAACCTATGGACTTGTAGGGGAGTCTGGATCTGGTAAGTCCACAACAGGGCGTGCAGTCATCCGTTTATATGATCCTACAGAAGGTAAGATTATCTTTGATGGTCATGATATTAGTGGAAAGCTTTCAAAAAAGGAAAATGATTATCTCCGTAAGAATATGCAGATGATTTTCCAAGATCCGATGGCTTGTTTAAATCCTCGTAAGAAAGTCAAAGAAATTATTGCGCAAGGATTGCGTATTCATCATGACTATAAGAGCGAAAAAGAGTTAACAGAACGTGTATATCAAATTTTGGAGAAGGTTGGTTTATCCCGTGAACATGCGACACGTTATCCACAACAGTTTTCAGGTGGACAAAGACAGCGTATTGGGATTGCACGTGCGCTCATTATGAATCCAAAACTAGTTATCGCAGACGAAGCCATTTCTGCTTTGGATGTATCGGTACAGGCACAGGTCGTTAATCTAATGCGAGACTTACAACAAGAGCTTGGTATTACGTATTTATTTATCGCACATGATCTTTCAATGGTGAAGTATATCTCTGATCGTATTGGAGTTATGCATCTAGGTCATATTGTAGAAACGGGTACGACAAATGAAATCTTTGATAATCCAATTCATC
>CALEMV010000335.1 GCA_937910655.1 uncultured Solobacterium sp. | reverse complement strand
GGCTAAAAGAATGGCTCAGTTTGGGTATAAGCCGGATGAGCTAATTCATACGATTTGGAAGGGTACTAGTGCAGTTATAAAGAATGATGGGGTACTAACAAATGAAGATGTGTTCTGGAAATGCTTTTCTGAAGTGTATGGTGATGAACGAACAAAGAATGACCGTGCGAAATTTGATGATTTCTATCGTGAAGATTTTCCTAAAGTAAAGAGTGCTTGCGGTTTTCAACCGCTTGCTAAAGAAATGATTCAATTTGCTAAACAGCAGGGATATAGAGTTGTGCTTGCAACGAATCCTTTATTTCCTAGAATTGCGACAGAGGAAAGAATACGTTGGGCAGGGCTAGTGCCAAGTGATTTTGAGCTAGTTACTACTTATGAAAATAGTCATGCATGCAAACCTAATCTTTTATATTATCAAGAGATATTGGATATTTTAGACTTAGAGGCTAGTGAATGTTTGATGGTTGGTAATGATATTGGCGAAGATGGCGTTGTGAAGCAATTAGGTATGGATATCTTTTATATTACAGACTGTTTGATCAATCCGGATGGGATTGACATGGAACATGAATTGCATGGAAGTTTTGAGGATTTGAAGGAGTATATTCGAAGAACGTAATAGACAGGTGGTAATATCTATGACAAAAGATAGATGCATTACGATTGTTTTAATAGCGATTTGGTATATTGTATTTCCATTTCTGCTAATTGATACAGGGTCAGCGATGTTTTTACTCTTGATTGTAAATCCTGTTCTTTCACTGCTTGGTGGATGGATTTATGGGAAGGTGTGTGGGTTTGATTGGCTGATTCTTTGGCTTGTAGCATTCCTATTTATTCCTGTTATTTATTTCCACATGGCTGGACAGTGGGATTGTATGATTTATCCTGGAATTTATATTGTTGTAATGAGCCTTGGAATGGTAGTTGGTAAGATATTTCAGAAGAAAAAAGTGGTCTAGTCAGAAAGATTGATTAGACCATTTGTTATTTTTTACACAAAATAAATTCTATAGGATTTTTGGAAACGCTTTCTTTTATAAAATCTTTAAAAAATGTCTTAAAACACTCATTATTTGTGTTTCTTCATTTTCAAGTTTGGCTCGCAAGTGTTATAATTTCTGAAGTACATAGGAG
>CALEMV010000334.1 GCA_937910655.1 uncultured Solobacterium sp. | reverse complement strand
AGTATATATCATTGATACACCAGGACATGCGGATTTTTCTTCTGAGATGGAGAGAACCTTGTCAGTTTTAGATATAGCAATTGTATTGATTAATGGACAAGATGGTGTACAGGCACATAGTGAAACGATATGGAAATGTTTAGAGTATTATCACGTACCTACACTGGTGTTTGTGAATAAGATGGATATTAGTTATCTTAGCAAAGAAAAGTTACTTGAGGATATACATGTAAAATTATCTAGCAATTGTATTGATTGGTTAAATGAAAACAAATTAGAAGAGATTTGTTTTTCTAGTGATGTACTCTTAGAACAATTTGAAAATAAGGGTTCTTTAACCTTGGAAGATATTGTAGAAGGGTTCTATCATCGAAGCTTCTTTCCAGTATTCTTTGGCTCTGCACTGAAGGTGCAAGGTGTTGATTTATTGTTAGACGCAATTGCAGAGTTTTCAGTTGATAAAAGTTATCCTGAGGAATTTGGTGCTAGAGTGTATAAGATTACTATGGCAGAGAATCATACACGTTTAACTCATGTAAAGATTACGGGTGGTATTTTATGTGCCAAACAAAAGCTGGATGAAGATGAAAAGGTCGATCAGATTCGTCTATATCACGGCACGAAGTTTAGTATGCTTGATGAAGCGTATCCTGGTATGGTTGTAGCATTAAAGGGACTAGAACACGTTGAAGCAGGAGATGGTCTAGGTTTTGAAGAGAAACAGATACAACCTATCTTAAGTGCGTATATGGATTATCGTTTGGTATTTCCCAAGGGTACAGATTTACTGGCGTTAACGATGGCCTGTCGTGAAATCAGTGAAGAAGACCCAGCCCTTGAAATGGATATTCAAAGTGAGATGGGACAGATTGATGTTCACATCATGGGCGAGATGCAGATGGAAGTCTTACAGAAGAGAATCTTTGATCGTTGTGGGATTTCGGTAGGCTTTAGTACTGGTAGAATTCTTTATCGTGAAACGATTGGAGAAACAGTAAAAGGTGCGGGACATTTTGAACCATTACGTCATTATGCAGAAGTACAGGTTAGATTGGATCCTATCGATAGAGGCAAGGGAATTGTAATTGCCAATGAAACTGGTTCAGATCAGCTATCTTTCAACTGGCAAAATACGATTCTGAGTGCGTTACGTACCAAGAAACATCGCGGTGTTTTGACTGGGAGTGAACTAACGGATGTCAAGATTACTTTAATTGCAGGAAAGGGTCATTTAAAACATACCGAAGGTGGAGATTTCCGGCAGGCGGCAACACGCGCAGTACGCCAAGCACTGATGAAGACATCTTCAATACTACTAGAACCATATGTGCGTTTTGAATTAACTGTGCCGAGTGAATCTTTATCAAAGGCATTATTTGATTTAGAAAGCAAGAAGACACAATTTGAGATACAAGATAGTGGAGATAGCCGTAGTGTGATTGTTGGTAGAGGTTGTATTCGATTACTTGCACACTATCAAAATGAAGTAAATGCCTATAGTAAAGGTCAGGGAAGATTTGCTTTTCAGCCAGATGGTTATGATG
>CALEMV010000333.1 GCA_937910655.1 uncultured Solobacterium sp. | reverse complement strand
CATGAAGAAGCCAGTACTTGTATCTGGTACAGATGGTGTTGGCACAAAGCTAAAGCTTGCGATGTTATTAGATAAGCATGATACAGTTGGTATCGATTGTGTTGCGATGTGTGTTAATGATGTTGTATGTGCAGGTGCACAACCACTCTTCTTTTTAGACTATATTGCGTGTGGTAAAAACAATCCTGAAAAGATAGCAGATATTGTAAAGGGTGTCGCAGATGGCTGTGTTGAAAGTGGCTGTGCGCTTATCGGTGGAGAAACTGCAGAAATGCCAGGCTTCTATCCAGAAGATGAATATGATTTAGCAGGCTTTACCGTTGGTATCGTGGATGAAGAAAAAATTCTTGATAAAAACAACGTAAAAGCAGGCGATAACATTATTGGCTTGGCTTCTAGTGGTGTACATTCAAATGGCTTCTCACTTGTACGTAAAGTATTTGATATTGATGCAGGTACGACACTAAAGGACTACGCAGATGTATTAGGAAAGCCTCTTGGTGAAACATTATTAACACCAACAAGACTTTACGTAAAACCAGTACTGCATGTACTCAAAGAAGTGAATGTAAAGTCCATCGCACATATTACAGGTGGAGGTTTCTATGAAAACTTACCACGTGCGTATGGTGAAACGCTAAACGCAAGAATTACAAAGGGTAGTTGGCCAATCTTGCCAATCTTCAAACTAATACAAGTAAAGGGTAATGTGCCTGAACATGATATGTTCAATACCTTCAACATGGGAATTGGTATGGCAATGATCGTATCACCTGAAGATGTTGAAAAAACAATATCTATCTTAAAAGAGAACGGTGTAGACGCATACCAGATTGGTGTGATGGAAGAGGGCGACCATTCGGTCGTTATTCACGAATGATTAATATTGCAGTACTTGTCTCAGGTGGAGGTACTAACCTACAAGCACTGATTGATGCACAAGGAAAAGTATTACAGCACGGTAAAATCAAACTCGTAATATCATCAAAACCAGATGTCTATGCATTACACCGTGCTGAAAAAGCAGGGATTGAACACTGTGTTATCGCAAAGCGTGATTATGAAACGCAAGAAGAATTTTCAAATG
>CALEMV010000332.1 GCA_937910655.1 uncultured Solobacterium sp. | reverse complement strand
CATATAAAACATCTTCGTCAGAGAAATTTATCTTTTTTAATATATCCAGAAAATAGTCATATTGACCATGAATATCACTCATTACATAATGCATTGCTACCGCCTTTCTACATATTCTATTATATCATAACAGTATGATACTTTAAAGATTATGATGCTTTTATTATGTAATTTCCAAAAGAAAAATCTAACCTTTTTTGGCTAGATTTCTTTTTTGTATATCTGGATATAATCCATATCTTTTTTCTCTTCGTTATATCCTTTGACTTGCACGATTTCCTGAACTGCGAAATCTTGTAGATATACGATTGTGTCAAATGACTTCGTAGAACGTTTCGCTTGTTCATAGGTTACGTTTTGCATTCCTCTTAATGTTAGATCAACAAGCTTATCACTTGCATCCCTTGCAGATTGGGAGTGGATCGATAAAGCTGTTCTACATCCAGAATTTGACAATGTAATAGCAGATACCACTTCAGGACCTTTTACTTCACCAATAATAAATACATTGGCACCAGCAACTAAAGCCATCTGTCCTAGTTGTTCTAGTGTACATGGTTGTTGTCCATTTTGTGGATTCAACACAACATGTTCAAACATGATTCCTTTTCGATAAGCAAATAATTCATCGTTTTCTTGGATACATAAGATTTCTGCCGAAGATTCATAGGCTTCTTCTAAAAACCAATTAAGCAAAGTTGTTTTACCAGATCCAGGAGGACCAGCAAATACGACTCCCTTACTATACTTCCCACAATCAAGTAGGTAGTTACGAATCTTTTCATCCATCATTCCAGCTTTGATTAAATCGTCAGCCATTAACTTCTTTCTAGGCAGCTTTCGAATATGAATAATAGGATATCCAGAGCATGTAATATATGGTGCTGTGATAGAAAATCTTAACAGGTATTGTTCATCCTGCTCATCTGTAAACGTCTGGGTTGGAACACCTAAGTCGATTCCGTTTACAGTCGCTACGCCATTGATAAATCTTATATAGTCAGCTTGATCGATAAAGGTGATATTTGAAAGATATGCCTTTCCTTTGATTCTGACTCTTATTGAATAAGGATCCGTAATTTTAATATCACTAATATCTGGATCGTCAATAAGGTCCTGTACAATATACAATTCAAATAACGCTCTATGTAGCTTTTCAATTAGTGCTGGGACATCTTCTCTTTGAAGTCTTAAAGTATCTACGAATGTTCTTTGGATGTATGCCTTTAACATCTCCATAAAAGATTCTTCATCTTTTTGACCTCTTAATACACTATAATAAGAATTCTTTTCTGCTTCTGTAATATAGCCCATTGCCTCTTGGAAGATTGAGACAAAATGCTCGTAATCGCAAATTGTTTTTATTTGCATATCCTTAGCTTTCAAGGTGTAAACAAGCTCTTCCCGCCTATCGATTTCTTCAAGCCGTCTTGGAATATAAGTATCCAGCTGATTTAGAAATGGCTTTTGAGTAGAAGATGTTTTTAATTTTTCATCTTGTTCCTCTACCATTTGCAGATGGAGTTCTTTTTCTTCTTCTGTATAATTTCTCTTTATATTATTAGGAATGATCAACTTGCTTTTTTCTTCAGTAGTATTATCTTGCTTTACTCCTATAAAATCATACAATTCACCAAATTTAATTTTTTGCCCATAAAAACGAATTAACACATAAGCCTCAAGATAATCTCCAAC
>CALEMV010000331.1 GCA_937910655.1 uncultured Solobacterium sp. | reverse complement strand
ACGCTACGAAAGGTGATTATCATGAATAAACGACAAGAAAAGATTCTTCACATTCTAGGTGAAGAAAACAAATGGTTCACTGCAAATGAACTCGCTAAATTATTATCTGTATCTAATCGTACGATTCGTTCTGATATTGATACAATCAATAAAGTTTATTCTGAGAAGCTAATCACCTCAAATCTTCGAAGTGGATATGCTATCATCCCTGAAAACTATAAACAATTTCAATCAAAACGACAAAACTTATTGCAGAGTTCCCTCGAAAGAAATTTATATATTTTAAAGTCACTTCTCTTATCGCGTGATTCTATCTATATTCCTGATTTGTTAGAACAGTTATGCATCTCTGAATATACTCTTGATGCACATCTGAAAGAGATTCGTAAACAACTAGCAAATTATCAAAATCTCAAACTCAAGAAATCATCAAACCATCTCGTCCTATTAGGTTCTGAAAATGAACTACGTAAATTATACAAGCATCTTCTCATGGACGAGACCAAGCAAAATTTCTTAAATATCAACGAGCTAGCTAATCTATATCAAAACTTTGATTTACTCAGATGTAAAAGCGAGTTGGAAAACTTACTGCAAGAACACAACTATGTAATTAACGCAAATGCATTACCATCTATTCTATTACACATCAGTATTTCCATCGATCGTATTCTCAGCGGAAAATACATTGAATCAACATACACAAGCTCCAAGATACATGATGCGATCGAATATAAGATTGCCAAAGAATTCTACGAACGAATCGCAATCTTATACCAAGCACATGTTATTGAAAGTGAAGTTAATATCCTTGCATTATTACTGATGGGAAACAACCCTGCTCAAATCAGTGATACAGAAATCTCCAACTATATGCCAGATGGATTACTCTGCAGTGATATTGTCAATGAGTTGATTGCGTTTATATACGGTCATCATGGTATCGACTTCTCTAAAGATGATGATTTTAAACTTGGTCTAACACTCCATCTTCAATCATTAATTGAACGTAGTATCAGTCAAACCCACACAACCAACTTATACCTACAAGAAATCAAGCGTAAGTTCCCATTAATTTTTGAGGTGGGCGTAAGTACTGCAACCTTCCTTGCAAATAGGCTACACATCAATATCAATGAAGATGAAATTGGTTTTATTACTCTACATCTAGGACTAGCCTACGAGCGTATCTATCACTCTAAAAAACTCAGAGCGGTATGGATTTATCCGTTGGGTGAAAAAGCATTCTATACCCAACGCAAAAAGATTGAAACGATATTCTATGAGCACATCGAGATTGTCAAAGTGTATGCATACTTCCAGGAAGAACTCATCCTTGCGGATGAGCCAGACTTATTGATATGCTCAATTCCACTACGTCATAACCTGAAGATTCCAACTGTTGAAGTTTCATTACTGTGCGGCAAAAATGATGAAGCTAAACTTTTCGAAATGATTCACGAAATCGAAAGAACACGTACGCAAAAAGAATTCTACACAAATCTAAAAGGATTGATTTCAAAACAGTTCTTCTATAATCACCAACTCTTCAATACTCCACAAGAGATTCTAGAGTTCATGTCAAAAGAACTCCAAAAAGCCTCTATTGTGACAGATGCATTCTATCCATCTGTAATGCGACGTGAAGCACTATCACCAACATCGTTTAATTTTAACTTTGCAACACCACACCCAATTGACTCCTCTTGTCTAAAATCCGCAATTTCAATCATGTTATTAGATAAGCCAGTTCTATGGGGCAAGTATGAGGTACAGCTTATTTTCTTACTAGCAATCGATAAACCGGATACCACAACACTGAAACCATTCTTCGATTGGGTTGCCTCTCTTACAGAAGATTACGAAAAATTATCGCACTTAATTTCAAGTAACACATATGAGGAATTCATTAGTTATCTCATCTCATAAACTCAAAAGAAGATGCAACAAGGATAATTCTCCTGGTACATCTTCTTTTTCATATCTCAAACGAAATTCTAAAATACTACAACGTAAATCTAAACTTTTGCCAAGGTTTTAGACTATCCAGAATAAAGAGCTCTTCTTCACGGATATGTCCAACTACATTGGTTCTTCCACAATTCTTCATATCCTGTAATGCAACCTGCAGTTCACCAGCATATGTTCCATATTCACTACTATCAATCAATACATCACCTCGATGAATCATATCTGGTGCATGGAATACATCAAAGTGATGACCTCTATATTTCACTCTACTTTGACTTGAACGAATCATGCATGGATTTAAATCACCTCGATTTAGATGGAGTTCTTCTAATACAATCTTCTTTTCAGTTTCAGGAATATTAGGCTCAAGTTCAACTTTGAAATTTACAACATCTAAAGAAACATGCTTTAATGCTTCTTTCTCTGCCACACTTGGATAACAGTTTGCGATAATAATATCATCAATCATATCTAATGCGACTAGATGTTTTAATTGAATGTCAATCGGCATATGACGATGCATCTCTAATGTACATAAACCATCTGTTGTAGGCCATGGTCCATACGCATCTTTTTCCAAAGAGCCGATAAACGCAGCAGTTCTCAATCCATAGTGTCTAAACTTTTCAGAACATTTCAAGAAGAAATCTAAATCCAATCCTGTATAATCATGTGGATAAAAATTATGACATGCACACAACTGATAACGATTTGGTTGATAGTCCATGATTGTGTCGATTGTATGTGTACTTGAACTCATGTTAATTTCTACTTTCAATCCATATGGATTGTATGTCATAAGCGCTTCTTCAAAACCACTGAAACCTCCATCCATACGGATACCATCCGCATGAATATCATGGAAGAATTTTAAATCTGTATAACTAACACCCAATTCTTTAAATACAGATGGATTCACATCCAAGATGATTTCATAGCCAAGACTCTTTGCGTAATCATGAATCTTTGTAAACTCTTCCTTAATTTCATTTGCTGGCTTTCTTACAGATAATAAGCAAGAAAATATTCTCTTTGCACCATTTTCACTCATTTCTTTTAAATATGCAAAGATCTCTTCAATACTACTTTTTTCTGGATAAATAGAAACTCCTAGTCTTCTCATAACTTCTCCTCCTCTAATGGATTTTCAGGTATCTGTTCTGTACATAATTTATATAGTGTCCATGCATAAATTTTTGCACACGCAACTAAATCATCAATATTGACCCATTCATTTGGCTGATGTGCAATTCCATTTTGTCCTGGGAAACTTGGCCCATACGGAATAATGGAATCACAAACATGAGCGTATGTTCCACCTGTTGTTGTCGTCGGTTTAACGCTAGTATCCGTCGCCTCTTCATATGCCTTCTGCATTGTCTTTACAAGCCATGAATCTTTATGGTGTAGCACTACTGGGGAATTCGATACTAACTTCACTTCTAAACCTACTGCTTTTATTTGAATCTGCTGCATAATCTTATCCATATCACAAGTTGGATAACTAAGCGAGAAACGAATTCCCATCTTATTATTTGCATACAATAAAAGTTTATTGCGAATCTTCATTTCACCAAAATGTTCATCCTTTACGGCAATGCCCAATCTATCACCATTGATATTTGCATTCATAAAATACTCATTCGCAAATTCAATTACTTTCTGCTCATCACCCCAGACCTCAATGACCGATCTACCACGTTCACCATAAATGGCTGGAAATTTATTATCCGGTGTAAAACCAACAAGAGGTTTTTTCTCATGTTTCAAGAAGTAATGCATGTCTTCCATGCCAGTTTCTTCATTTGTTCCAAAGATGATATGTATCGCTGTTTTTGGCTGAATCCCTAAATCTTTCAATGCAAGCATGCCATACATTGCCGCAAAAAGTGGTCCCTTATCATCTAACGCACCGCGTCCCCAGATTCTTCCATCGTGGATTGCGGCAGAAAAAGGCGGATCAATCCAGCCATCACCAACTTCAACAACATCTACATGTCCAATAATACCAATATATTCTTCACTATTTCCGAAACTACCATAACCCATGTATCCATCTACATTTTTCGTTGGCAGTCCCTCTCGTTTACAAATTTCAAGTGCTTTTTCCAAAGCGTTTGCAGGTCCAATTCCAAAAGGCATTCTATCTTGTGGTTCACCACGTCTTGAATCAATTTGTACCATCGTACAAATATCATCTATCATATCTTGTTTCCGTCTTTCAACCTGCGCAAATATGTCTTCCTTATTCACAATTGATCTCTTTTCTTTTAATCTTATATACATG
>CALEMV010000330.1 GCA_937910655.1 uncultured Solobacterium sp. | reverse complement strand
GGGGTGGATAGAGTATGTTTTATATATCAGTCATATTACTAGCTGCTCTGATAGCAGTTCAGATAGCAAAGAAGTCCGGAATTCCTTCTTTGATGTTGTTCTTATCTTTAGGTATCATAAGTAGTCTTATTGGGTATAAGTTTGAAGATTATCAGTTTGCAGAAAACTTCTCAAAAATAGCACTACTAATCATTATTTTCTATGGTGGTTTTGGTACAAACTGGAAAGCAGGAAGAACTGTTGTAATCGAATCATTAATTCTATCCACATTGGGAGTCATCTTTACGTCATTACTGACGGGAACGTTAATTCACTTTATTCTTCGTTTTGGCTGGATAGAGAGTCTCTTAATAGGCTCTATCATTGGTTCTACGGACTATGCGTCCGTATCAAATATTCTTTCTTCAAAGAATTTAAATTTGAAATACAATACAGCATCTCTTTTAGAACTTGAAAGTGGATCAAATGACCCAATGGCGTTTACACTAACCTGTATCTTCTTAGCATTAATCAAAGGTGAACAGATTTCTATTGGAACAATATTATTCTTCCAGATATTCTGGGGTATTCTCATTGGTGTAATTGTTGCCTGTGTTGTTCGTAAATTCATGGAGTATACAGATCTTCAAAAAAGTGGATTTATTACCGTTTTTATCATTGCGGTTGTATTATTAGCTTTCTCAATTAGTGAACTTTTAAATGGGAATGGATACTTAACGGTGTATATTCTGGGTTTGATTTTAGGGAATCAAGTATTTATTGCAAAGAAAGAGGTAACGTTCTTCTTTGATGGTGTATCTAACATCATGAATATCCTATTGTTCTTTATCTTAGGATTACTAGCTACACCTGCACATATCTTAACAAACTTATTCTTTGCGATTGTCATTGCAGTTATACTTATCTTTATTGTTAGACCTCTCGTAGTATTTGGTTTGATGTTACCATTTGATTTGAAATTAAATCAAAAGTGGCTGGTATCTTGGGGAGGACTTCGTGGCGCAGCTGCGATTGCCTTTGCAATTATGGTGGTAAATCAGTACAAATCAAGTTCTGTGGATATCTTCCACATTGTTTTTGGAGTCTGTTTAATTTCATCACTCATACAAGGCTCCTCTATGAAGTGGGTAACAGAGAAACTACATATGATTGATCCTCGTAATGAAGTATTAAGAACATTTAATTATTATGTAGGAAAAGGAAATATTACATTTGTAAAGTCGGTGGTTGATGAAGGCGGTATTCTTGCAAATCGTCAGATTAAAGATATATCTTTAGATAAACATTTAATCATTGCGAAGGTAATACGTGATGAGAAACCATTAGTTCCTAATGGAAGTCTTGTATTAAAACCGAATGATGTAATTGTTTGGAGTGGAGAAGAATATTTTGATCCAAATGGACAAGACCTCATAGAATTTACAGTAACTGAACATCATGCATGGAATCATAAATACATTCGTGATTTGAATCTACCAGATAATAAGTTGATTATTTCAATTAATCGAAATGATGAGATTATACCTGCAACAGGTAGTACACTAATTCAAACTGATGATCGTGTATTATTATTTAAAGGAAATAATGCAAAATAAAAAAAGACTCGTATCTAACTTCTAACGAATAATATACGAGTCTTTATTATTTGAAAATAATTCTTAGAATCCCCAATGAATCATCCCAATCAGAAGTAAGTGTAGGGGATAGAATAGGTAGAAAAACCATTTATTAAAACTAGATTTATTGCCTGACTGCCCATTGTATAAATAGATGATTGGAATTATTAGAATCGCTCCAATTTGCCAAACTTGAGTATACCATGGTAGAGAGTGTTGTATGCATACATATGTAGAATATCCTAGACTTAGGAAAGTAATGCATGCATGAAAAAATGCTTGTAAATCTTTATTTTCTTTATTTACATAGAAGGATATAGTAAATAATGGACCAAAGATAAACCAATCTGTAAAGGTCGATACATATAAGATGGCAATCACAAGAGGAATCGAAAGGATTCCTAAGTGTTTATAATGTTCAAAAACTTCTAGAAGTAAGAAAGAACAAACTAATGTAAACAACATATTCCCAGTTGGAAACCATATACTACCACTCATGTAGTAGGAGTATGGGATTTGTGAAATAAACGCAAATACGATGAGTCGCAAGAAATACTTTTTACGATCTGAAGTATGTATGAAACCTTGTACTAATGCAAAGCACATTAATGGTGCTGCAATACGACCGATTAGTTTTAGAATAATATAGCCAATGGCATCTGGTGCAAATAATACAGATGCCATATGGTCAAGAATCATTGATAGTACTGCTAGATATTTAATCTTATGAATGTTCATTTTGTGTTTTTCTTCTGATATACATTGTGAACAATATACTTACAAAAGATGTACCTAAGATGAGTGACCATGCAAGAGCATTGAATGAATCACTTGTCTTAACACTTTCTCCACGTTTATTTGGAGTAACTGTAGTATCTGTAGTGTTCGCAGGATCTTCTACAGCAGGTGTAACGGTCTTGGTATTTGTGATAGTTGTTGTTAAACCATCTGCAGAAACGACAGTTGTTGCTTGATATCCTTCAGGGATATTCACTTCTACAACTGACCATGTATAACTATCATCAAGCTGTTGCCAAGTGTATGTCCAAGCATTGGCATCATTTAGTTCTACTGGTGCACCATAAGGAGTACTATCTTGCAATAATTGAACTTCAACAGAAGATTCAGAACCATTTTCCCATAGTTTATTGACAGTGTGATTTACATAGTGAATCGTTGTATTATTAAACTTAAATTTTAGAAAAGTATTATAGTCTTCAGTAAAAGTTCCATCAGGATTTTGAATTAGTCTTTGTCCTATATCGCCATATAGTTCCCCATCAACTTCATAGTATTGGAATTTATTATGTCCACCAAATGGATCAGGAATAACAGTATAATATACATTAATGTTGTATACTTTAGAGTCGAATTTCATATTCGGTACATTTGTTTGAACTTCTTCTAGAGTAAATGTTACATATGATTGCGCTGGATCTAGTTGGTGATTATTCAAGTAGATATCGACATCGTCTTTCAGAAAGAATACACCATAAAAATATGTAGGGTTACCATCACTGTCAGGGTTGGCAGGGGTGTTATTTTTGATTGTTGGACCGACAAGATTACCTTCTGGATCTTTTAATACAAATTCAAATTTATCTTTATATTCCTCTCCAGCAGGTTGACCGTCTACATCTTTGTCGATTGGGTTAGTAGGCATGTAACTAGCAGATACGTTTGTGAGTGCTAGTAGGCTAATTGATAAAACAGATGTAATTACTGCTATAACTTTTCTTATGTTCATATTTTGTCTTACCTTTCCCTTATTTGAAACGGTGATAATATAGCATATCAATATTAAGGTGTATATATACAAAATTAGAAAAAACATAAAAAATAAATCAAAAATGTAATAT
>CALEMV010000329.1 GCA_937910655.1 uncultured Solobacterium sp. | reverse complement strand
TTCATATCCGTCACTTACGTGAAAAGATTGAGATTGATCCATCTGAGCCAAGATATATCAAAGTAGTTTGGGGACAAGGCTATAAGATGGAGGATAGTCATGAAAGAGTGCAGTAAAAAAAGATTACGTTCAAGTTATCTATGGAAAGTGATTGCTTTCCTTCTTTTTGCGCTTGCGGCTACACTAGATTTAATTGGTATGAATGCGATTGCGTACTTATCTACTGCTGGAGCCTATGATGGAATTTCCAGATATAGTGATACTGCGGACGCAAAAGCACGTGCAGCAGCCACCGCCAATAACTATGTTTTATATGCATTAAGCATTGATTCATTTTATGTTGGTGGTACGAATCAAAGTTTTGACCGCGAAAACTCTAATCTTGCGGTAGAAATTTATGAAGTTGCTACGAATCAGCTAATCTATAAAAATTTTGATGTTGAAGAATCTACATTACATGGTACTGCCTATTTCTATGGTGATACTTCTGATGGCTATTTCCAGGATTACATTGATAAAAATAGTCAACCAACATACCGTATTGAATATGCACTTGCGAAGGATTTAAGCGCAAAAGATGATTTCTACTATTGTGATACGATTTATAACGTCCAGTATAAATTCCGTTATATTGTATTCCCAATTGAATTTCTCAGTATTATCGTCCTCATCGGTTCTGTCGTATTCCTATTCTATGGCGCAGGACACGTAGATGATAAACCAGGTATTACTTTGGCGTGGATTGATAAGGTTCCTCTTGATATCTTTGCCATTATTGTTTTAATTGTTTGGATAAATGCTAGTTATTATATTTATAATCATGGCTTCCCCGATATCGCAATCAACTTCTATCAACAGGGATACTATTATGGCTTTGCGAAAGCAAGTATTATTAAATACATCATGGTAATTGTTGGAGGTGTAATTCCATTCCTACACTTCACATTATTATTCTTCCTAAGTCTTGCGACACGCATTAAATATGGTAATTGGTATAAGAATACATTAATATACTATATCGGTACAATCATCTCAGACCTTCTACAAATTGGTGGATATTTCCCTGTCTTCTTACTAGGTTCCTTTGTGTTTTGGGTGGCTTTCTACTTCTTAGTACAGCTACAGTTATATGCATTATTAGGTCTCTTCTTATTTATCGCTTCCTACGCCCTTTTCTGGCGTGCATATGAAGCAGCTTTGTTAAAGAAGGCGATTCATAAATTCGCAAATGGAGAAACAGACTTCTCATTTCATACTTCAAGACTTTCTCATTTCTTCAAAATACAGGCACTTGACCTATACAAGATCAAAGATTTTGCGGAAGCAGCTGCTAAAAAATCTATTCGTGCAGAGCACTTGCAGAATGAATTAATCACAAATGTCAGTCATGATATTAAAACACCTCTTACCTCAATCATTAACTATGTGCACCTCTTACAACATGTTGAAGATCCTGAGCAAGCCAAAAAATATATTGCAGTATTGGAGAAACAATCAAAACGTCTTCAAAAATTAACAGAAGACCTTATTGAAGCCTCTAAAGCAAGTACTGGTAATATTACGGTAAATATCATGCCTAATGATTTACATGAGTTACTTGAACAAGCTATCGGTGAATATTCTGATCGCTTTGACGCATGTAAACTAGAGATTGTGACAAGCATCCCAGAAAGTGCACGTTCTGTTATGGCAGATGGTAGACTTCTTTGGCGTGTATTTTCTAATCTATTCTCTAACTTAGTGAAATATGCACAGCCAGAAACCAGAGTATATATCAATAGTGTCCGTACAATCGACAATAACATTATGATTTCAATTAAGAATGTAAGTCGTGAAGCACTCAATATTTCCGCAGAGGAATTAACGCAACGCTTTGTACGTGGTGATGAATCACGCCATAGCGAAGGCAGTGGTCTTGGCTTAAATATTGTAGAGAACCTAGTACACCTACAAAACGGTTATTTCAATATCGTTATTGATGGAGACCTCTTTAGAACAAATATTATCTTACCAGCAAAACCCGAAGAAGTTCCTACACAGGATTCTTCGACAGAATCTAATGTATTCGATAAAGATTAAAGATGGAGATTACACTATTCTCCATCTTTAATCTTATTCAATTTCGATTGCTTGGTCATGATGTACAGACCATGCATACGCATCAATTGTTTTATCTGGGTAAATCAATTGTAATGCTCTTCTGTATGTATTGATTTGTTCTGTATACAACGATTTAATCTTAGATAATTCTGCGTTATCCGTCTTAAAATCAATCAAGATAATTCTATCTTCTAAGATTGACACAAAGTCCATAATTCCATGTATCTTTTCTTTCTCTGTTTGTACATAGAAAGGATACTCATGATGAATCTCACCTTCTACAGCCTGTTGATAAATCTTTGAATTACCAAATGCCAGTAGATGTTTTCTTTCTGTTGAAGAGAGATCTAAGAATTCTAAATCCTCTTCATTAAATAATCTTGGTGGTAGTTGTTCAAAACATGCATGAATGTGTGTACCATATTCTCTTCCAGCATTTGTTTCTGTTAAGTCTAATGCTGGCAAACTACTACCAAACTCAGTAGAACTTGGTGTTAATACTTCCTTCTCTTCTATACTTGTATATCCATAGTGTGGAAGCTCTGTAACAGTCTCTGTTTCTTTATGCTCTAGGAATACATTCCATGATGGATCAATATCAACCTGCTTCATAATTGGTTCGTTTGCCATCGTGCTAAGAATTAATCCAGACATACCATTACGGATGAGTAAATCACCTAACATAAACTTCTTTCCACGATATGGAATTGGTTTTGGTAATGCGTCTACAATATAGAGTCTACGTACCGCACGTGTAACTGCGACATATAAGATACGAATAAATTCCTCCGCATCTTCAAGGTTTGCTTTGTATTCGATCGCACGTTTATGAATTGTCTTTCGTTTTGCACGATATGGATTAGTACATAAGAAGTTTAATCCTAGATATAAGTCATCATCGACATTGACTGCTTCAGCACTATCTCTAAACTGATTTGTTGCATTACTCCATAGGAATACATACTTATATTGCAGTCCCTTTGAGTGGTGAATTGTTGTGACGGTAACGATATCATCTGCCGAACCTTTTGAGACTGCTTCATTTGACACTTCATCTTCAACTGCTTTTAAGGCATTTAAGAATTCCGCAACTGAATGGTACTTCGCAGATACTGTCATTTCAAATAGATAGTCAAAGTTTGACTGTTGACTGATATTTAAACGATTGAAGTACGTATTATGATTCGCAAGTTCTGATAACATTCTTGGAATACCATAGGTATCCGCAATTTCTTTATACATCTGTAAATCATCATAGATACCAAACTCTTTGGCAACTGCTTTGATTGAACCCAGTCTTATCTTTGCCTTGGCAATCTCTTCATCACTATGGTTATAGAGATTAGAAACCATGCATGCAAATAGAGCAGAATCTGCTTCTTCATCCAACATTGCAGTACATAATGCAATGACTGTTTGACATAACTCTGAGCGATAGAATCCTTCACGTGTATCAATGCTGTAAGGAATTCCCTTTGCTTCGAAGGCTGCTTTCAGATATGCTTTATCCCCATGACTTCGTAAAAGTATCGCAAAGTCATGGAAGGATGGTAACTTTGTATCATTCTTCTTTGCAAGTTCAAGTTCTTGATTATAGGTATCAATAATCTTATTGGCAATCCAATTTGCCTTAATCATCTTGATATCCTCATCCTCGTCCTCATCATCACTGACAATCGCTGTTTTATTCTTCGGAGTATAACTTGCAAACTCAATGAGCGCATCTGGACTATCATTCTTTGGGAACCAGTCTACGATATCATCCTCACCATACTTTTCTGTACTCTCTTTAACATTCATAATCTTTTGAAAGAGTATATTTGTAAACTGAATAATTCGTGCATCTGAACGATAGTTTCTCGATAGGATAATCTTCGCTGATTGCATTGATGAATCAATCGTTTCTTCAACAATCTTTTCTGACTCATTTAATTTAGAACGCATTAGCGCTGGCTTTGCCTGACGGAAACGATAGATAGATTGTTTTGTGTCACCTACACGGAAGATGCAGTTAGGACTAGCAATCATCTCAATGATTGTATCCTGTAGTTTACTTGTATCCTGGAACTCATCAATCATGACTTCCTGTAGGTTTTCACGGATAACCTTCGCAACATTTTCATGTTTTAGAATTTCATACGCATAGCGTTCCATATCCGAGAAATACATAGCAGTATTCTCTTGTTTGATGCGTATACAATTTTGATATGTATTCTTCGCTAGATTGATGAGTGCTGTATTGATGGTCGAGGCATCTCTTGCGTCTGAAACAAAATCATCTTCATTCAAACGTTCTTCTGACATATTCTTGAGAGTTTTCTTCAAATGATCCATTGCTCGTGCATGTTCTGGATAATTCTCTTTCTTATAACTTGCAAGCTTTGTATCATCCATCATTTGAATTTGTTGTTTATAGTTTTGATAAATCGCAAAAGTATATGCATTACTTTCATCTTCTGGCATCAGTTCAGCCTGTAATGTTTGAATGATATTTAAGAATGTATCAAAAGCTACAGAGTTATCAATTACTTTTCCACGTCCATTAATAGCCTCTGGTAAATCCTGCAAGATTTCTATATCGCGTTGTAACACTGCCAGTTGTCCATACAAGGACGCAAAGAAATACTTGCGGATATTGATTTCAAAATCATCAAAAGATGTAAAGTTATTTGTACTTGTAGGATCGAACTTCTTTGGATACATCTTTAATGCATGTTGGTACCATTCATCTGGGTCAACAGATGATTCCGCATGACGATTGATTTTCACGACCGCATCATATAGTCCATCATAGTCGTCAGCTCGACTAGAGAAGTAAGAAGCGAGCGCAACTGTTTCTTGTGGACTTGTTTGATATGCATACTCTAACGCTCTCATAAACGCATCACGCTGAATATTTTCATTTTGCCCACCCGAAAGAATATTCTCTGTCGTAGCCGGGTCTAAGCCAATGATATTGTAGTATTTTTTGATAATAGACAAGCAGAAAGAGTCAATAGTTGTGATGTTCGCACTTGCTAGCGCGATAATCTGATTATCAATATATTGAATGAGTTCATTATCAACAGTTACTTCTTTTTCTGCTAACTGTTTGATTTCATTTAACTCTTGGACAACACGCTTCTTCATTTCACTTGCGGCTGCTTCAGTAAATGTTAAAGCGAGGATCCGTGATAAAGGTACACGTGGATTATCCTCAATACATCTTTTTACCAACCGTGATACAAGTACTTTCGTCTTTCCTGCACCAGCAGATGCGGAAACGACAATACCCATTCCAGAAGAATTACAGGCAACGGACTGTTCAGCAGATAATTGATTTTTCTCAGAGA
>CALEMV010000328.1 GCA_937910655.1 uncultured Solobacterium sp. | reverse complement strand
GATTAAGACAATCAATTCAGGCAGTACTGCAAGTATTTATAGAGCGATTGAGGAACGATTATTTCCACGTATCATCAATAGTCAATCTATCAATATTGATGACATAACTGGTGCGACAATATCTAGTATCTCTGCAAAATATATCATACAGAATATCATTAATGAAAATGGTGGTAATGCGGATGAATGGAAGATGGAGAGTCCAAAATCGACAGATGTTGTTAAAAAAGATGGCTACGATGTAATTGTGGTCGGTCTAGGTTCTTCTGGTATTTCTTCATATTTAAGTGCTGCTAGTAATGGAGCGAGTGTATTTGGCATGGATTCAGCTGCTAAGATCGGTGGTAATGGTGCGATGTCTGCTGGTGCTATGGCTGTGAATCCACAAACACAGGTTGCGCTGAATGATGGAAATCCTTTTGTGAATGAAGAGGATATGATTGAAGATTGGCTTTCCTATACGGATGGTGATGCCAAAGAAGAAATTATTCGCAAAATCGTTCAAGAATCAGGTAAGACTTTAGATTGGTTACAGACAAATTATGATTTTCATTTTGGTGAAAAGATGTTTGCTTTCTACCATCCAAAATTATGGCCATTATGGACAACCTACACGGATAAATCAGGAACGGATAAAGATACTGCATATATAAACTCTATGAATCAAGCAACTGCTCTAAATTCTAAAAACGAATATATGACAGAGTTGACCGCAAAAGAGTTACTAAAAGATACTGATGGAAAAGTGGTTGGTGTAAAAGCTGTTTCGTATGATGGTACAACCTATGAAATTTATGGAAAGTCTGTAATACTAGCGACTGGTGGCTTTCTTGGAAATGAAGAGATGTGTCAGAAATATACAGGAAGTGTATGGCATACCTATGGTATGACACAGTGCAATGGCGCAGGGATTCAAATGGCAGAAGCTTCTGGTGGAGTAGTTATGAATCCTGATGCAGGGGTTGAGACACATATTGTACAGATTGCCAATATTATCCGCAGTGATGATGTGAGTGCAGATGACAAAGCAATTCTCACCTCATTACTTTTAGATACTAATGCAGTCATGGTGGATTCTTCAGGAAATTTATTTAATGAAATGGCTGGAAATAATTTATCGTTTAATGCATGGTTAGCGGGGAAAGAATTTTATACCATCTATAATGCAGAAGAGATCACAAAAATGAAGACAAGTGGTATGTCTTCCTTCCATAAGCCAACATTTTTATCACAGGGTGGTAGTTATGAAGTGAATACACCGATTCCAAATATTGAAAATATTCTAGCAATCGGTGAAAAGTATGATGATGTAATTACAGCTGAATCGATTTCCGAATTAGGAGATAAATTGGGCTTTAAACTATCAATTTCTGATGTACATGGCAAAACAAATGGAAAGTTCTATGCCATCAAAGGAGCAGCGTATATCTACTCCACAACAGGTGGATTGGATGTAGATGAAAACTTCAACGTATTAACAAAGGAACACGAACCTATTTCAAATGTGTATGCGGTTGGTAATGACTCCATGGGTGTATTATTTGCGTCTAAGAAAGCATATGTGACATATGGTGGTGTTGCGCAGGGATATGCGTTAACCTCTGGACGGCTAGCAGGATACTATGCATCAGTGAATACCAAATAAACAAGAGAGCCGTATGGCTCTTTTGTTGTGGTAAGATAAGTTAAGCAAAGGAGAATGCCTATGACACAATATGATATCAAAGCTGTTTTCTTCGATGTGGATGGTACACTTATTTCACATCGTAAACATGCAGTACCTGTTTCTACAATTCATGCGATTGCACGTTTGCGCAAGCAGGGGATATTAACATTTGTAGCTACCGGTAGACATCCGATTGAACTAAAGAAGTTATTACCGGAAAGTTTGGAATTTGATGCATACCTCTGTTTGAATGGAATGTATTGCTTTAATCATCGTGAAGTCATTAGTACAAAGCCAATTCCACAAGATGATATAAAAGGACTGTTGAAGATATTAGATGAGAATCCATTTCCATGTACATTCATTACACAGGATGAAATGTATATGAACTATGCAAATGATTTGGTGGCGGAAGTGCAGCGAGATATTAGTTCTGATGTATCAAACACTAAGGATATATCAAATGTACTACAGGAAGAAATTCTACAAGTAATTCCTTATGGTCTAGATGATGTAGAAATTAGCACCGTATTAGATTATATGCCTCATTGTAAGGCGACTTCTTGGCATAAGCGTGCAAGGGATATTATCGTCAAAGAAGGTGGCAAGGATATTGGTATTCAGGAAATCCTACAATACTACAATTTAGACTTGTCTCAAATCATGGCTTTTGGTGATGGGGATAATGATGTAAAGATGTTAGAGATTGCAGGCATCGCGGTTTCGATGGGTAATGGAAATGACAATGTGAAAGCTATGGCTGACTATGTAACAGATGATATTGATGAAGATGGTATTATAAAAGCGTTGTATCATTATGGTATCTTTCATGAAACACTCATAAATTAGTGATGAATTCTAATTTATAATGAAGATGGAAAGAAGGTATGGTATGAAAGAAATTAATTATACAGACCTAGTATTTAATCCAACAAATATGCTCGCAAATGAGTGGATGATAGTATGTGCTGGTAATCAAGATACTGGATTCAATGGTATGACAGTTTCTTGGGGACATTTTGGTTCAATATGGGGATATGAGGGAAAACATAATCTACCAACGATACTTGTTTATGTTCGTCCATCTCGCTATACACTTAACTTTATGGAGAAAGAAGAATACTTTACAGTCAATCTTTTACCACAATCTCAAAAGAGAGCTTTGGCAATATTTGGATCTAAATCAGGTCGTGATATAGATAAATTTAAAGAAGCAAATTTAACACCAGGATTTACGGACAATACAACTTATATCAAAGAGTCTAAGTATGCATTTGTATGCAAGAAGTTATATACAGGTGATTTAAAAGAAGAAGGATTCAATGTTCCTGCAATTGTTGAAGATTGTTATCCGAATAAAGATTTCCATCGTTTCTTCGTTGGTGAAATTGTAAAGGTATTGCAGTCTGAAGATGGTGAGTAATGAGACTAGTAATCTATAGCCTATCAGTTGTATTAGTGATTGTTGTTAGTGTCTGGTTAATCTATTATGCAAGACATAAACATGATCCAATGGGAAATCGTATTGATGTAGAAAAGACGCATATGCTTGTAGGTTGTTTGATTGGTGCTGTAATTGGAATTTTGTGTGGGATGTATCTGATAGGATCAGCTACCTTAGGGATTGGCCTAGGCATGTTAATAGGAATGATAGTTGGTGTTACAGTACCAAAAATAAAGAAGAAGGAGAGAACATGGCAGCAGAAGTAAAGAAGGAAGTTTCATTTGATGTATTTGGACAATTGGATTTTCGTGCAGGCACAATATTAAAAGTAGAAGATGTAGAAAAATCTACAAAGCTAACGAAGTTAACAGTTGATCTTGGCGAGGAAGAACCTCGTACAATCGTATGTAGTCTTCGTGAAGTACGTGAAGACTACAAGACTGTTGAAGGAAAACAGGCGTTATTTTTAGTGAATCTTGCGCCAAGAAAAATCATGGGAATTGAATCCCATGGTATGTTAGTAACACTTGGTTATGATGATGGAATTGCGGATACATTATTATTCCCAGAACATTCATTACCAAATGGTACAAGAGCTTCCTAAAAGAATTTCGTATGAATACCGGTGTATATTTGATATACATCGGTATTTTCTTTGATAGATGAAAGTGGCTCAATCATCGCTTTAGTTGAATTTGAGGATATTTAGGAGATAGTCGTGATAAATATAGCGTGAACACTTTAGTGGTATGTTTACTAGATTCGCGTTACAATTGGGAAATAGTAGAGGGAATCATGATTAATGATTCTACTTATATAAGAGAAATTACACATGTTGTGTAATTAACAAGCATAGGGAGAGAATATGAAAAATATCGCAAAGAAACTGTTGACTACTATATTATCTGTAGCACTTTTGGCAGGATGTGCGCCAACAACTAAGAAAGAGTCCTCAGCACCAGCTGAAACTCCAAAAGTAGTTGAACCAGTTGATGTAAATGTAGCGGCTTTAAAGGGTCCAACATCTATGGGGATGGTTCAAATGATGAAGGAAAGTGATGAAGGCAAGATTACTTCAAATAATTATAAGTTTGAAATCTTATCTGCAGTAGATGAAGTTACACCAAAGATTGTAAAGGGAGATGTTGATATTGCGGCAGTTCCTGCAAATCTTGCGTCTGTACTTTATAACAAGATGGAAAAGAATCTACAGGTATTAGCTATCAATACATTGGGTGTTCTATATATCTGTGAAACAGGTGATTCTATCCACTCTGTAGCGGACTTAAAAGGTAAGACGATTTATGCAAGTGGAAAGGGTGCTACCCCAGAGTATGTACTTAATTACATCTTAGAAAAAAATGGCCTTCAAGTAGGAACTGATGTTACGATTGAATGGAAGAGTGAACACGCAGAATGTGTTCAGGCTTTAGCACAAGATCCAAACGCTATCGCAATGTTACCACAACCATTTGTTACTGCAGCTGCAGCTAAGAATGATAAGATTCATGCGGCATTAGACTTAACAAAGGAATGGGATGCAATCCAAAAAGATGAAAAGAATAAGAGTTCATTGATTACTGGTGTTGTAGTAGCGCGTAAAGATTTTGTGGAAGCACACCCAGAAGCGGTTGTGGATTTCTTAGAGAAGTATGAAGCATCTATTAAGTTTGTAAATGAAAATAACGATGAAGCAGCGACAATGATTGAATCCTATGATATCATTGCGGCAGCAGTCGCTAAAAAAGCATTACCATTCTGCAACATTACATATATCGATGGTAAGGATATGAAAGAAAAACTATCAGGTTACCTCAACGTATTAAATGAGCAGAATCCTAAGTCTGTCGGTGGCAGCTTACCGGAAGATGATTTCTATTATGGAGCTAACTAAATCAAAGATTAAAATTTGGACAATACTGTTTTGGCTACTCGTATGGCAAGCCGTCAGTATGATATTAAATCAGGAGATACTACTGGTATCTCCTTTTACCGTTGTTCTTCGCTTGATAGAATTATTAAAGACAGTAGATTTCTATCAATCGATAGTACGTTCCTTATTGAATATTAGTTTTGGCTTTCTCATTGCGATGGTCGTAGGAATTTTGATGGCTGTATTTGCCGCAAAGTATAACTGGTTCAAACAGTTACTAGCACCACTTATCTTTACTGTTAAATCTATTCCTGTCGCTTCGTTTATTATACTTGTGCTGATTTGGGTACGTTCTGCACAATTATCTATCGTGATTTCCTTCTTAATGGTCTTTCCAATTTTCTATGAGAATGTACGAAAAGGTATTGAGATGTGTGATCAACAATTATTAGAGATGGCTGATGTGTTTGAACTATCTACTTTTACTCGTATTCGTTATATCTATACATCAAGTATTCTTCCATACTTCCAGAGTGCGTGTTCACTAGCTTTAGGTCTTGCGTGGAAATCAGGAATTGCGGCAGAAGTCATTGGCCTACCTAAGTTTTCGATTGGTGAACATCTGCAACAAGCGAAAGTATATTTTGATACAGCCGACTTATTTGCATGGACACTAGTGATTATTCTCTTGAGTACAGTATTAGAAAAACTGGTGATGGCTTTGATACGTATGCTGATCAAATACATAGAAACGGAGTGTCTATGATGAATACAATCCAATTACATGATATTTCTAAAACATTTGATCAACATCCAGTTTTTGTAAGTTGGAATCATAACTTTGAAACAGGGATTGTACACGTACTCAAAGGCCAATCTGGTTGTGGTAAGACAACATTGTTGAGAATGTTAATGGGATTAGAAACACCTGATTCTGGAACCATGACATCACTACAAAACTATCGTAAAGCAGCTGTATTTCAAGAAGACAGACTCTGTGAAAATTTGAGTGCTATGCAGAATGTTTTGATGGTCGTTCATAATCATTCTAAGAATGATTTATTAGATCAGTTAAAAGAAGATTTTAAGCAAGTAGGCCTTGATGATATCTACCAAAAGGTATCCACATTATCCGGTGGTATGAAGCGTAGAGTCGCAATTCTACGCGCAATGTACGCAGATGCAAATATCATATTCTTTGATGAACCTCTCAAAGGATTAGATGATACTACGAAAGAAAAAGTCATGTTGTTCATCAAGGAACGAATCAAAGGTAAGACAGTATTCTGGGTAACACATGACGC
>CALEMV010000327.1 GCA_937910655.1 uncultured Solobacterium sp. | reverse complement strand
AGAGACAGGAATATCATACTCTGCATAAACATGCATATCCTCTGCTGGTTGTATTCCAGCATTCCATGTCTGTAAAGCACCTGTGCTATCCTGATATGCCCAGCGAATAAATACCTTGCCTGGAATCGTTGGTTGAGCTGGTTGTGTCTGTGTACTTTCATATAAATATGTTAAATGGAAATCTTGTGCTGGATCACCTGTATGAAAATATGTCGTTAGCTTCTTTCTTGCATAATAAACAGAAACCGTAATATCTCCACTTGGTGCTATCTGTACCTGTTCAGGAATCAGAGCTTGAAACCCAGGATATGTTCGATTGGCTAGTGCCTGTGTCATATCCCCTACATTACCTGTAAGAGTTTCGTATTCTGCCAAGGATTCGTCTTCATAGCTGCCAGACAATGTCTGACGAATATGTCGAACGGTATAAGTTCTAGTCGTTGGTACTGGTTGTGTTGTAGGTGTTGATGAATCTGCGAATACTGCAGTAGAAATTGTGGTCACACAAATACTACATACCATCAGCAGAGCACAAAGAAAACTAATCACTCTGATTTTCTTCATTCTTTTGTCCCCCATAAATAATAGAGTTATTTTAGCACGTAAAAAGGAAATTGTAATCATTTTTTGGTGTTGTTTTTTACAAAAAAAGTTGATATGAATCTAGTAAAAAAAACAATGAATATAAAGCGTATCCATTGTTCGTTTTATAACTGATAAAGTTTTGTTTGACAACGTTCTAGTAGTTGGTAAATATCATACTCTCCAACCAGATTCATCACTGCCATGACAATTTCCAAACAACCATTCGCATCACTTAATGCATTATGGTGGTCCAGCTCAATTCCAATATACTCACATACATCATTGAGACGATGATGTTTGAGATTCGAAAAGACACGTTTACATAATTCCACTGTATCAAAGTATTCTATTACAGGTATCTTCTTACCTGTATTCAAACAAGTTTGTTTTAAACAGTTCATATCAAATCGTGCATTATGTGCCACGATCACCGCATCTTCAAAATATCCCGTTAATTCACGATAGATTTCTGAAAATGTAGGCGCATCTTCAACGTCTTTTGCAGTAATGCCATGAACACGAATATTGTAAGGTGAAAAATAACTAACGTTTTCTTCCGGTTTAATCAAAGAGTAATAGTGATCAATGATGACCCCATCTTCCATAACCGCAATACCAACCGAACAAACACTTGCCATTTTGTTATTGGCAGTTTCAAAGTCAATCGCTACAATCTTAGTCATCTTCTTTAATATGCTCGTATGTCATCTGGTAGATCTTTTCAATATGTTCATCTGCCATAGAGTAATAAACATTCTTGCCAATCTTCTTTGTCTTTACCAATTTCGTTTTCTTTAAAGAAGATAACTGATGGCTGATAGCACTTGTACTCATCTGTAATAAAGACGCTAAATCACCCACACATAGTTCACTGACAAAGAGTGCGTTCATAATCTTGAGTCTAGTACTATCACTAAACATATCAAAAATTAAACTCATATCATCTACGTCTGCTTCACAAATCATATTCGCTTTACATTTTTCTACTGCTTCAGGATTTACTAATTTTGTCATACTCCCTACTTTCTATGATTCTTTTTCGCTTGCTTGCCTGGTGCTAAAGAATTTAACCATTTCTCTATGCGATATTTCGCATAGACTTCTTGTTTTTCAACACTGCCATCTACTAATGAAATGACCAGCTGATCAGTAC
>CALEMV010000326.1 GCA_937910655.1 uncultured Solobacterium sp. | reverse complement strand
GTCTGTGAAGGAAGAAGGGTAATCAATAATATCTCTAGAGCATCGTCGATGTATCTGGTTAAAACGTTATTCTCATTCTTCTTAACGATTTATGTTGCACTATTTCAAACTGTATATCCATTTGTACCAGTGCACTTAACAATGATTAGTGCAATCTGTGTGGGAATTCCAACAGTATTTCTACAACTAGAGCCTAGCTTTGAGAAGTTGAGGGGTAGGTTTTTGGTAGATGCGTTTTTACGAGCGCTCCCATCCGCAATTACAGTTGTGCTAGTTGTAGTCTTTACAAAGTTCTATCGTACAACAATGGACTTATCTTTACAAAATGCAAATGCAATCTTAGTCTTTGTGACAGGTGTGATCTATCTTTATACTTTGTACCGTATCTATCAACCGACCACAAAGTATCGTTTAATGATTGTACTCATCATGAGTTTCCTTTTCGTGATTACCTATTATTTCACGCAGGGTATCTTAGGAATTTCATTTAGTTTAGAGTTACTTCCAGTTACGCTTTTGACAACTGTGATAGGCGTTGCAATAGTATCTTTATTAGGCTTTTTTACGGATAAAGCGTTCAAAATAAATTCGTGCAATTTAAAGTGAGCTTGTGTATAATTACTATTGCGATGCGGATATGGTGAAACTGGTAGACACGCTGATTTCAGGTGTCAGTGAGGCGACTCGTGCAGGTTCGAATCCTGTTATCCGCACTTAATAGTTGACCCGATTATCGGGTCTTTTATTTTGTGTGAATAGCGGTTGTTTGAAGTAATATTGTTTATCTTATACAATGTACACATGAGGTGATATACATGAAAATCATAAAGAATGAAGAAATCAATGAGGACTTGTTTTCACAGATGATTCGTTTGGATCATGAAGTGTGGCCATTGGATGATGAAAGTTATTTACCGACATCATATTTGCGTAGATTGTATGAAAACTCAAAGGATGGATTATTTTTTGCGGTGGATGATGAAGAAAAGCTAATCGGTTATCAAACATTAATTTTTGTGGATGAAGATAATTTCCAAAAATATTATGAGACTGGTGATTTTACAGTTTTAAAGAATATAGGTATGAAGAAGGGTAACAATATCTTATATATCTATACTGCCAATATTAAAGAAGAATACCAAGGTAGTGGTTGTATGAAAGAAATCGGAAAAGCAATCGCTTCCTGGTTAGTAGAACAGGAAGAAGAGGGGTATCATGTATCGGTTGCCTATGCGGAGGCAGTGACACCGGCAGGTGTAAAGACAGTTACTGGTGGATATGGGATGGAACCGATGGAAGATGTGGATGAAACTGGTCTTGGCCATTATATCTTGAAAGATGGAATGAAAGCATATTGTAAGAAGATGATAGAAGATACTGACTAGATAATTGTGGTTTTATTGTTTTGATATTTACAGCGTATATTTATAAGCCTAGAATAGTACTGGTGAGTTTTTAAATCGAAGAGGGAAAATATGCGAGGACTCGGAACAATCATTAATATCATTTTAATTGTGTTAGCTGGTACATTTGGCTGCTCTTTTAGTTCTAAAATGAAAGAGAAGATGCAAGAAACACTGTTTTTAATAACAGGGATAGCAGTTATCTTTATTGGTATTGCGGGTGCGATGGAACAGATGTTAATAATTGAAAACGGTAGATTAATTCCACGTAATATCATGATGGTTATCTGCTGTTTGGCAATTGGTGCTATTGTAGGTGAGTATTTTGATTTAGATGGAAAAATTAACCAATTCGCAAATTATGTTAAAAAGAAAAGTAATAATGGTAATGATACAAAGTTTATTATAGCCTTTGTGAATACGAGTTGTGTTGTATGTATTGGTGCGATGGCTGTCATTGGCGCAATCAAAGATGGTGTTAGTGGTGATATCACAGTACTAGCCGCTAAGGGTGTAATTGACTTTATCTTAGTGAGTGTGATGAGCGCTTCACTTGGTAAGGGATGTATGTTCTCAGCAATTCCAGTCGCAATCTTTCAAGGTAGTATTACCGTACTTGCGATGATGTTAAATACAGTTGTGCCAGCAGTCGCATTAGAGAATCTTTCGTGTGTTGGATCCATCTTGATATTCTGTGTTGGAGTCAATATGGTATTTGATCGAAAGATGCGAGTGGCTAATGTGTTACCGGCAGTTATCATCGCTGTGATATGGGGTATGGTATTTTAAAAAAGTCGAAAGACTTTTTTATTTTTTTATTGAGTTTATAATCTCTGCTCAAGTGAAAAGTTAAATTCCACTTTTAAAGAATAAAAAATAAAGTGGAAGTAAGTTATTCAGAAATAGTACTATCAAGGGTCAATAACCTAAGATGGTATTATTTTTAAGTTGAAAATGATTATATTTTAGTTAGAATGAAGATGAAGTTACAGAAAAATGAGCGCATGAAAGGTAGGCAGAATCTACTGTTCAAAAAATTTGTAAGAGTTGATTCTACTTCGTTCTCTGATGAAAGTTAAATACCGACCCTTCGTGTGTGATTGATTTTGAAACTTTTGAGTTATCTTCTTACTTTAGAAGATATGGTTTTAGAATTACTTCGTCTGCAGCGATTTCGGTAATTCCAAAATCATGAAGTCTCTTAGCCATTTCTTCGTTGTAGAAATGGAGCAGCTGTATGGATGATCTTCCGTGCAGCTTTTCTTTTGGATATGAGTTGATATTGGTACTGATAAGATTTGCCTTTTCTTGTGATGTAAGTCCCAATGCATGGAGATCGCATCCCTTTGGACATATCTCTCTTACCAATAAATGCACGTTCTCTAGACTTCCTTTCTGCCAAGAGGCCATCGAATCACAGTAGAACATACGTGTCCTACGCATTCCATCTTCACGTATCTCAGCTTCTTCAGCTAGAATGAATTCACTTCCTCTGTCTGTTAATATGACCTCAACTTCTTTTTCAAACATTTCTTTTCCTAGTATCTTTTCCAATAATAGGATTCCATCCAACATATGTAAGGAGTCCTTTACTGTTTGATAGATACATATCAAGAGGTCATACTCTCTGAATTTGAAGGTCTGTAGGAAAGGACCATTGGATATGTCGTTGTATACCGTATCCATCTCTACGACCTTGGCATCGGAATTCTTTTCCATATATATCAAGAAGTCGGAGTACTTTCTTCCTATCAGGTATCGATTGTCTTTGCGTGGCTTATATGTATTGCGCTTTTGTTTGGACATCTTTCGTCTTACGACACGTTTCAAATCGATTGTGCTGATTGATACGCCCACATCTTGGAAGACACCATTTTCGATATAGTTGTATATTGTCTTTTCTGATAGTTTGATTTCTTTGTGACTTTGAAGAATAGAGTAGATAGACTGACCTTTCTTGAGTAATGGTAATAAGAGCTCACCAAGCTGCTTGATATCATTTACTGTCGCATTGATACCTTTTCGTGAAGATGTAAGTGTCATCTGATAGTCGTGCTGTGCATCAAATGCAGAGTATCGATATTTGTCATAACGACAAGAGCGATAGTTTCCACATCCATTACAAGCTCCTGGTGACTTGTCCCTGCGAGTACATTTGAAAGGGACATAATCACTACAATCTAGAGTACAATATCGTTCATGTTTACAACGTTTATAGTTAGCACACTCTAGAGGCAGATTACATTTGTATGCAAGGAAGCGATGTAGTTTGATTTCTTTTCCTATGGTTGACTTGTCTTTACCAAGGGTAGTAGCGATAGCTTGTTTAGTAGAACCATTTTCGATAGCAGTTTCGATGATCTGTCTATCTGAATAAGACATGTGTGAATTCTTCGTTAACATAATGTTTTCCTCCTAAAAACACGAAGGATAGGCAATTATATTGAACTAGAAGTGTAAGAGTAAATTCAACTAGAGTTTGGTGAATAACTAAATTCAACTTTCATACCTTAGAAGTGGAATTTAACTTTTCACTTGAGGGTATTTTTAAGTTTTGAGCATTTTAACAAAGAATTTTAATCAGTAGGTCTATAATCGGTAGTAGAGAGGTATCTAATTATGAATAAGAAAGTAGAAAATATTATTATTGGTTTTGGTAAGGCTGGTAAAACATTAGCAAATTACTTAGGTAATAAAGGTGAAAAAACAATATTAGTTGAGAAGTCACCTAATATGTATGGAGGTACATGTATCAATGTTGGCTGTATTCCTTCTAAGTTTTTGGCAACTGCAGCTGATCGTAGAAGCTACAGCCAAGTAAGTAATGAAGAATATTATAAGAATGCAGTTATCAATAAGAAAACATTGATTGCTAAACTCAACAAAGCTAACTATGATAAGGTAGCGATGAATAGTAATGTTGAAGTACTTGATGGACTTGCTTCATTCAAGGATGAACATACAGTAAATATTCAGACAGCAAATGGAGTAGAGGAAATATCTGCAGATCGTATCTATATCAATACAGGTGCTAAGCCATTTATTCCTTCTGTAGAAGGTCTAGAAGTAGGTAAGAGAATTCATACGAGTGAAACACTTATGAATCTAGAGGATTTCCCTAAGACATTAACAATTTTAGGTAGTGGCTTCATTGGACTTGAATTTGCGGCTACATATGCAAAGTTTGGTACAAAGGTTACAGTTATCGATAAAGCAGAAAAACTACTTGCGAGAGAAGATGATGATGTAGCAACTGCTGTACTTGAATCCTATAAATCGTTAGGTGTTGAATTTATCTTTGGAGCGGACACAAAGCAGGTTGAACAAGATGAAAATACAGTTACTCTATCTTATGAAGTAAATGGAGAAGCTAGTAAAATCTCTTCAGATGTATTACTTGTTGCGACAGGTAGAACTCCAAATACAAAAGAACTTCATTTAGAAAATGCAGGTGTTGAAGTTTCAGAACGTGGATTTGTGAATGTAAATGAACACCTACAAACAAATAAGCCGCATATCTTTGCGATGGGTGATGTAAATGGTGGACCACAGTTTACTTACATTTCTTTAGATGACTATCGTATTGTAAAGAGTTATTTAGATGGTAATGGTGCTTATACAAGAAATGATAGACAGCCAATTGCATTTTCAGCGTTCTTACATCCAACATATTCTAGAGTTGGTTTAAGTGAGAAGGAAGCTCGTCAGGCTGGATATAACATCAAGGTAGCCACATTACCAGTGACTGCAATTCCAAAGGCTAAGATTCTTGGCAATCAAACTGGTATTTATAAGGCAATCGTAGATGCAGATACAAATCAGATTTTAGGTACTGTATTATTTGGTGAAGAATCACATGAAGTAATCAATATCGTCGTAACTGCAATGATTGCCAAGCAACCATATACAGCACTCGCTAATCAGATCTTCACACACCCAACAATGGCAGAAGCCTTAAATGATTTGTTTGGTTTAATTAAATAACAGTAGTATCTAGGC
>CALEMV010000325.1 GCA_937910655.1 uncultured Solobacterium sp. | reverse complement strand
TAAAGCCATCGATAGTATTTCCTGTATATTCTACATTGAACTTCTTACCATCTAACTCAATGACGTTAGCAGTTTCACCCACTTCTTTTACAGTATATGCAACTTCTGAACCATCATTGTTGTATTTCTGTAAACCTGTAAATAAGTGCTTCCAACTGTTCGCTTCATTTAATTCAACTGTTTCTACTTCTTCACCATTTGCTAGTAATGTAACCTTAGTACTATCTGCAGTATCTCCATCCCATTTCTTTTCAACTGGAATATCAATTAAATCAGTAGTATTAGTATTTGTAATCGTAAAGCCATCCTTATGATTACCAGTGATTACAGTATTATATCCAGCAACTGGATCTTCTTTTACATAATACTCATAAATAACAGGATCTTCACCTTCTACTGTATAGAATTCATATAAATCTTCGAAGGTATGTTTCCAATTATTCGCTTCATTTAATTCGACTGTTGCGACTTCTTCTTCATGTTCTGTGGTTATATTCTTATAGAAGCTCCAATCAAATTCAACAGTTTTAAATTTACGATATAATGTTACATTTACAGGTCCTTGAATCTTACCTTCCCACTTCTTTTGAACATTAATGTCAATAACAGAGCGGTTTACAATCGCGTTAATCACACGGCCACTAATTAGTTTATTAATATATTCTGTCTTGTAGCCAGGAACCGGTACTTCCTCAACTGTATAAACAATCTCATGACCATCATTTTCATCGTATCTTAGGTAATCACGGAAATATCCAGTCCATCCATCTTCCTTTGTAATTTGCATTGTTCCTACAACAACGCCATCAGCTAAAAGATTAACTGTGATAGCGTTTGGAACAGCTACGATAGACTTCTTTAGATTTTCTTCACGTCTTTCTTCAGAAGACATTTCTTCTAATGGAGTTTCTGCTGAAGTATCTCGTGCTCCTTCAAGAACATCATCAGCAGCATCTAGCGCATCTGATTCAGCGAGAAGATCATTTAATTTCTCTGTATCATAGGTAACGGAGTTTTTAGATTCTGATGAATTAAGGGACACCATCGTCGGTGGATCTGCTGGACTAGGAGTTCCTGGGATAACGAATACTGGAATTTCATTCCACATCTTTCCAACTTCAATATCGATAAGTGATTTGTTTTCAAAGATAAATCCTGTTTCTACATCACCTGTTAGGTCAGTTTTAAACTTAAAATTATTCCAACCGTACAAATATGATTCAAAGAAATCTTGTTTTACAGTATATTCAATTTCCTTACCATCAGAATCATACTTAGGTAAGTTATTAAAATCAACCTGCCATCCATTTAACTGGCTACTAATATAGCCATTTACTTCTTGATAGTTGTATGGGTCACGAACTTTATTAATTTTCTCTACACCATTGGCAAATAAACGAATAATTACAGCTGGTTTATCATTACCAGTCCAAGTACTTCTTGCAAAAAAACTAACTTTCGCATTAGGATCAATCGGTGTACTTGGTGTGGTCGTAGGTGTTGGCGTAGGAGTAGCTACTGCTGGTGTACTACCAGGAGTAGATGTTGTAGTTGTTTCTGTTGAAGTAGAACCTGGTGTGGACGTATCAATCGCATTAACAGAATAGTTAACACTCAATAACATTATAAAAGCACACAAGATTACAAATATCTTTTGAAATTTCTTCATATTCATTCGATATAGCCTCCCCTGTTTTCATAAATGAGTGTGGATATCCTTAATTTCCATTCATAAATTGATATTTACAAGGAATATCCCTTAATAAATACCCGTATTTCAGATAAAGAAACAAAGCTACATAGAGTACCACAATATTTATCTACAATATTCTACTTTGTAAAATATTTTATGTACACTGTAACGCTCACATCTTAAGATTTTCTTATAAAAGGTTTCTTTATGTAACAAATATTACGGAAATGTTAACGCATTAAGCTACTATTTCCACCATAAATCATAGCCTTCTATATTCTCACTTTGCATTAAGTGTACAAATAAATTTTATCGTTATTCGTCGCTGAAAACAACAAAAAGTTGTAATGTTCAATTTTAATAAATACAAAAGAGAACAACTTGTACGTTGTTCTCTCTCTTTGAGCAATTCTTACTTAGCCATTGCTGCTACTTCAGCAGCAAAGTCGTCCTGCTTCTTTTCAATACCTTCACCTACGATGTACTTAACGAACTTAACAACTTCAGCGTTGTTTTCCTTTAAGTACTGACCGCACTTGAGGTTTGAGTCTAAGAAGTATTCCTGGTCAACTAAGCACATATCCTGTAATGACTTAGATACACGACCTTCAATGATTCCAGCCTTAACCTTTTCAGGCTTATTTGCAAGGCTTGGATCATTTGCCATGATTCCTTCTTGAACTTCACGTTCATGAGCTACTACATCCTGTGGCATTTCATTACGTGATACATATGTTGGGTTCATAGAAGCAACCTGCATTGCCATATTCTTGGCAACTTGAGCATCTGATGTACCCTTAACAACTGTAACAGCAACGATACGTCCACCTTGGTGTGTATAAGAACCGAATAATTCATCATCGCTCTTTTCAACGATTTCGAATCTTCTTAATGTAATCTTTTCACCAATAATAGCAACTGCAGCAATGAATGAATCATTCAATGTGCCTTCTGCTGTAGGAAGAGCTAATGCCTCTTCAACAGTCTTAGCATTAGAATTGAAGATTGTCTTAGCAGCTTCATCTAATAGAGCTAAGAAACGATCATTCTTAGCAACGAAGTCTGTTTCAGAGTTAACTTCTAATACAACAGCCTTGTTACCTTCGATTAAGATCTTAGCTAAGCCTTCAGCAGCGATTCTGCCTTCCTTCTTAGCAGCCTTAGCAATACCCTTTTCACGAAGCCAGTCAATAGCCTTCTTTATATCGCCTTCACATTCTGTAAGAGCCTTCTTACAGTCCATCATTCCTGCGCCTGTTAATTCACGCAATTCTTTTACTTGAGCAGCTGTAATTGCCATTTTTACTTAGCCTCCTCAGTAGCTGGTGCTGTTGTAGCTTCTGCTTCAGCAGCTGGACGTGTTGTCTGACGGTTTCCGTTAGCGTCTCTACGGAATACACGGCGTTCGCCATTGTAGTTTCCACGACGTTGAGCCATCTGAGCACGACGTTCTTCGAACTTCTGTCTTCTCTTACGTTCATATTCAGCAGCCTGCTGTTCAACATTGATGATTACATCCTTCATTGTGATGTCTTCAGCTGTCTCATCTTCTTGGTGAGCAACTTCTAATACACCACCCTTAGCTTCTAAGATAGCGTCAGCAATTACGCTTACCATTAACTTGATAGAACGTACTGCATCGTCATTTGAAGGAATTGGGAAGTCTACTAAATCTGGATCAGCATTTGTATCGATTAAAGCGAAAACAGGGATGTTTAACTTACGTGCTTCAGCTACTGCGTTGTGCTCTTCTAATGGGTCTACAACGAAGATTGCATCTGGCAACTTCTTCATTCCCTTAATACCGCCAAGGAAGTTTTCAAGTCTTTCCTTCTTCTGTAAGAGAACTGCTTGTTCCTTCTTTGTGTAAACTGCTAACTGTCCGTTTGCTTCCATTTCTTCAATCTCTAATAACTTCTTGATTGACTTTTGGATTGTACGGAAGTTAGTCATTGTTCCACCTAACCATCTCTGGTTGATGTAGAAGCTTCCACTTCTTAATGCTTCTTCAAGAATTGTTGCCTGAGCTTGCTTCTTAGTTCCTACGAATAAGATCTTTCCGCCATCTTCAGCAATCTTCTTTAAAGCGTTATAGGCTACTTCTAATTTAGCCTGTGTCTTTGCTAAGTCGATGATATATACACCATTCTTAGCTGTGTAGATGAACTGCTTCATCTTTGGGTTCCACTTGCGTGTCTGGTGACCAAAGTGTACGCCGTTCTCTAACATTTTCCTCATTGAAACAACAGTCATATTTTCTATTTACCTACCTTTCCGTTGTTTTCCACCACAGTTTCGAACACCATCAACATACGGCATGTTCATAGCGAACCCATATGCACGGGATAATGAATTCACTGTGTGAGAAGTACATCTTCCTTTTGCATAACAAAAGTACAAAAGATGCCATTCATGATATTAGCATAAAACCCTATAGAAGTATAGGGTTTTATACAATTTTTCTATCATAAACAGCATCCCTGCTTATTCCCTCAATTATTCCTCTAACGCAATAGTCTTATCTTTCAACTTTACTATTCTATTCGCATAGCGTTGAAGATTTCTATTGTGCGAAATAATTAATACTATCTTATTTTTAAGTAATGGTAGGATTTCATCAAAAGCCTTTGTCTCTGTATCAGCGTCCATCGAACTTGTTACTTCATCCAAAATGATAACATCCACATCTTTACAATTAGAAATTAA